>JACSRE010000060.1 GCA_014879945.1 Myxococcus sp. | reverse complement strand
GGTTGACGCTGACGTCGAACGCCTTGGGGCCGCAGGCGACCGCGGTGGGCGCGCCGGCGCAGGTGTCTGACGGAACGATGACGCCGGCGTCGCTGGGGTCTTCCACGCAGACGTTCGAGACGCACAGCGGGGTGGGGCAGGCGCACTGCGCCGCGGTGAGGCACTGCACGCAGCGGCCGGTGGAGACGTCGCAGAGCGTGCTGCCGGTGCAGCCGGGCGCGCAGGCCAGGCCGCCGTCGGTGGCGGTGCCGCCGCCGCGCCCGCCGTCGTAGCCCGCGGGCAGCTCACAGGTGCCCGAGGTCGGGTTGCAGACCCGCGGCGTGTCGCACTTCACCTTCGCGCAGGGAGGAATGGTCGGCCCGCAGGCGCCAGCGAGCAGGGTGGAGAGCAGCGCCGAGAGCGCGAGGTGTCGAGAAGCAGACATGGCGCGCGACCATACAGGGTTTTCCCCGCCCCTCAGGTCCCGTATGAGGCGCCGCATGCCGCGACCCTCCCCCGTTCAGGGCGCCTCTGCCTTCGCGCTCGGCCTCAGCCTCCTCTCGGCCCAGGTGGCCGCCGCGCAGCCCTGCCCGACGCGCGCGAGCTGGCCCACCACCGACTGGCCCGTTCAGCTGGTGGACCGCGCGACGAAGGCCGAGGCCCTCGACGCCCTCGAGGCGTACGCCTTCACGCTCCAGGGGAAGGACAGCGAGCGCCTGGGCTTTCGCACCGACGGGCTCGTCATCATCAAGCGCGGCGTCATCGTCTACGAGCGCTACGCCCGCGGCTACGACGTGACGAAGAAGCACCTCTCGTGGAGCGTCGCCAAGAGCCTCACCAGCGCGCTGGTGGGCGTGGCCGTCAAAGAGGGCGTGCTCTCGTTGTCCGACTCCATCTGCCAGCACCTGCCCGAGTACGAGGGCAGCCCGCGGTGCGACATCACGGTGAAAGACGCCATCACCTTCGGCACCGGGCTGAGCTGGCTCGAGGTGTACGAGAACCAGAGCTACCAGGTGTCGCCCACCATCGCGATGCTCTACGGCGTGGCCCGGGCCGACAACCTGGCCCACATCCTCTCGCACAAGGCGATCGCCGCGCCCGGCGCGCGCTGGCAGTACTCGACGGCCGACGCGCAGCTGGCCTCGGCGGTGGCGAAGCGGGCGCTGGCGAAGAAGTACGACCGCGACGCCTTCTGGACGCTGCTGTTCGACCGCATCGGCCTGTCGGCGCTGGTGATCGAAGAAGACGCGAAGGGCACGCCGCAGGGGGGCTCCTCGATGTACGCGACGCCGCGCGACTTCGCGAAGTTCGGCTTCCTCTTCCTCAACGACGGCTGCTGGAACGGCGAGCGCCTGCTGCCCGAGGGCTGGGTCGCGGCCAGCACCACGCCCTCGGACGTCTACGTGGCCACCCTGCCGGCCGAGCCGCGGCCCTCGGGGTACGCGTGGTGGCTCAACCGCCCGCTGCCGGCGAAGGGCCGGCCGGCGCCGTGGCCCGACGTTCCCGAAGACGCCTACGCCGCGTCGGGGCACTGGGGGCAGCGCATCGTGGTGGTGCCGTCGGAGGACGTCGTGATGGTGCGCTTCGGCGACGACCGCAAAGGCGCCATCGACGCCAACACGCTCATCAAGCTCTCGCTGGCGGTGGCGCGATGAGCCGCGCGTGGCTGCTGGGCCTGGGGCTGCTCGTCGGCTGCGCGAACGAGCACGGCGACCCGCGCACCTATGACAACAACGACCTCGAGCTGGCGGTGGGCAACGCCGCGCGCAGCGGCTGCAGCTGCCGCTACGTGATGGAGCTGACCGAGGCCGAGTGCCGCGCCTGGGTGCGCGCGAGCCCCGACGTGGCGCGGGTGTCGTTCGACGACGCGAAGCGGCGCGTCGAGAGCACGGCCTTCATCAGCTGGACGGCGGCGGCCCGCTTCGTCGATGCCCGGCGCGGCTGCGTGCTGGAGTAGCGCGAGGGGGCGCCGCAGGCGCGCTACAGCCCGTGCGCCACCAGCCGGGCGAAGGCGCCGTTGGCGGCCACCAGCGCCTCCCAGGTGCCCTGCTCGACGACGCGGCCCTGCTCCATCACCACGATGCGGTCGGCCTGTCGCACCGTCGCGAGGCGGTGGGCGATGACCAGCACCGCGCGGCCCGCCATCAGCTCCGAGAGGCCCGCCTGCACCTCGACCTCGGTGGCGGCGTCGAGCGCGCTGGTGGGCTCGTCGAGGAGGAGGAGGCTGGGCGCCTTCAGGAACGCGCGGGCGATGGCGAGGCGCTGGCGCTGGCCCCCCGAGAGGGTGGCGCCGCGCTCGCCGATGGGCTGATCGAGCTGCCCGGGGAGCGCCTCGACGAAGGCCCGGGCGTGCGCGCGCTCGAGCGCCGTCCACAGCGCGGCGTCGTCGGCGCCCTCCTTCGCCATCCACAGGTTCTCGCGCACCGTGCCCGACAGCAGCACCGGCTCCTGCGGCACCCACGCCACCTGGTCGCGCACCGAGCGCCGAGCCACCCGGCCCACCTCGACGCCGTTCCAGCGCAGCGCGCCAGCCGTCGGCGCCGAGAAGCCCAGCACCAGCGAGGCCACCGTCGACTTGCCCGCGCCCGAGGGGCCGACCAGCGCCACGTGCTCGCCGGCCTTCACCTCGAAGCTCACGCCCGCGAGCGCCTCGCGCCCATCGCCGTACGAGAAGCGCACGCCCTCGAAGGCGAGTGACTCGAGGGGCCCCACCGCCTCGCCGCGCTCCGGCTCGACGTGCGCGTCGAGGATCTCGAAGAGCCGCTCGGCCGCGCCCAGGCCCACCATCACCTGCGAGAAGTTGCCCGAGAGGCTCTTGATCGGCTGGTACATCAACAGCGCCGCCGCGAGGAACGAGACGAGGTGCCCGGCCAGCTCCGGCTCCACCGCCACCGCCTGGGCGCCGAACACCAGCGCCGCCGCGACGCCCACGATGCCCAGCAGCTCCGTCGTCGGCGTGAAGGCGCCGCGAATGAAGAGCGAGCGCTTCATCACCGAGAGGTAGCGGCCCTGCTCGGCGTCGAAGGCGGCCAGGGCCTGCGGCTCGCGCCCGTAGGCCTGCACGATGGGGAGCGCCTGCAGGTGCTCCGACGCCAGCTGCGTCAACGCGCCCAGCGAGGCCTGGCCCTTCGTGGCCGCCTTGCGCGCGCTCTTCGCGAAGCGGCTGACCGGCAGGATCATTCCGGGAATGACGAGGAAGGTGAGGAGGAAGAGGCGCCCGTCGATGCTCGCGCACACCGCCAGCAGGGCCAGCGTCTGGAGCGTGTCCTTGAGCCAGGCCGACAGCGAGGTGCCCACGGCGAACTCCACCTGGGCCACGTCGGCGGTGAAGCGCGAGAGCAGCTCGCCCGAGTGTCGCTGCTCGAACCAGCGCGGCGGCAGCGCCAAC
This sequence comes from Myxococcus sp., assembly GCA_014879945.1. GTDB lineage: Bacteria > Myxococcota > Myxococcia > Myxococcales > Myxococcaceae > Xiheimicrobium. The sequence goes on along the minus strand of JACSRE010000060.1, from coordinate 4,348 downwards.
ACCCGGTCGTAGAGCGCCTTGCGGAGCGCGGCGAGCGCCAGCTGCGCCACGTTCGACATCAAGCCCGAGTGCAGCCACGTCGAGACGGCCTTGAGCACCGCCACGCCCACCACGCCCAGCGGCAGCCACAGCGCCAGGGCCTTCGGGTCGAAGGTGACGCCGCCCACGGTGACGTCGCCGCCCTTGAGCACCGCCTCGAGCAGCGGGCCCAGCAGCCGCGCCCACGCCGCGGTGGCGCCCGCCGCCACCACGCCGGCCAGCGTCGCCAGCGCCACCTGGCCCCGCCACGGCCGCACGAAGCCGACCAGGCGCCACCAGGAGGACAACGCTGAGCGAATGGGTGGCTTCACAGAGGGCAAATAGCGTCACCCGTCGATTGCCCGGGGGAAGACCTGCGTTATATGCGCCGGCATGCCGGCTGGCTCGAAGCGCGACTACTACGAAGTGTTGGGTGTCGAGCGTTCTGCTGACGCAGACGCCCTCAAGAAGGCCTTCCGCAAGCTGGCCATGGAGTTCCACCCCGACCGCAACCCCGGCAACACGGGCGCGGAAGAGAAGTTCAAGGAGATCTCCGAGGCCTACGAGGTGCTGTCGGACCCCGACAAGCGCGCGCGCTTCGATCGCTTCGGCCACGCGGGCCTGGGCGGGTTCTCGCCGGGCGAGGGCTTCGCCGGCGCCAACATCAACGACATCTTCGGTGAGATCTTCGGCGAGTTCTTCGGCGGCGGCGGCGGGCGTGGGCGCCGGCAGCGCAACCGCGGCGCCGACCTCCGCTACAACCTCGAGCTCTCGTTCGAAGAGGCGGCCTTCGGCGCCGAGGTGACGGTGAAGCTGCCGCGGCCCAAGCGCTGCGAGCCCTGCGAGGGCACCGGCTCGAAGTCGAAGCAGATGCGCCAGTGCCCGCAGTGTGGCGGCGCGGGCGAGGTGCGCTTCACCCAGGGCTTCTTCGCCGTGGCGCGCACCTGCTCGCAGTGCAGCGGCGCGGGGCAGGTGGTGGCAGACCCGTGCAAGAGCTGCGGCGGCACCGGCAAGCTCGACGCCACCAGCGAGCTGACGGTGAAGATCCCTCCCGGCGTCGACACCGGCACCCGGGTGCGGCTGGCAGGCGAGGGCGAGGTCGGCGAGCAGGGCGGGCCGCCGGGCGATCTCTACGTCGTGGTGCACGTCAAGGAGCACGCGCTCTTCCACCGCGAAGACCAGGACGTCTTCGTGATCGTGCCGGTGGGCTTCGCCCAGGCCGCGCTCGGCGCGCAGATCGACGTGCCGACCCTCGACGGCGTGGTGAAGATGAAGATCCCCGAGGGCACCCAGACCGACAAGGTGTTCCGCCTCAAGGGCAAGGGCATTCCCAGCCTGCACGGCGGCGGCCGGGGCGATCAGCACGTGAAGGTCGTCGTCGAGACGCCCACCAACCTGTCGGCGAAGCAGAAGAAGCTGCTCGAAGAGTTCGCCGCGATGGACCACGACGAGGTGCACCCGCAGTCGAAGAGCTTCTTCGCCAAGGTGAAAGATCTCTTCGGCGCGGCGAAGTGACGGCGCGCTGACGACCGTCGCTCAGGCCCTGAATGCTTTTTGTGGGAAGCGCGGGCGGCTGGTACAAGTCGCCGCGCCGATGAACGCGTCGCCCTCCCTCACGCACGGACTCGCCCATGGCTGAGCTGGCCCGGGGCACCATCGTCGCGCACATCTACGAGGTGGAGTCGCCGCTGGGCTCTGGCGGCTTCGGCGCCACCTACCTCGCGCGCAACACCACGCTCAAGGGCGGGCAGGTCGTCGTCAAGCAGGTGGCCAGCGAAGACCAGGGCGAAGAAGAGGCGATGGTGCTGGTGGGCCTGCAGAGCGCGAACGTGGTGCGCGTGCTGGCCTTCGACGAGAAGCACCGCGCCATCGTGATGGAGCGCGCCAGCGGCGAGCCGCTGGCAGACCTGCTCCCCAAGCTGAGCCTGGTGGACGCCGTGCGCATCGCCCGCGAGGTGGCGGTGGCCTTGAGCGAGCTCGAGGCGCGCGAGCTGGTGCACCGCGACGTGAAGCCCGAGAACGTGATGGTGACGTTGCGCGGCGCCGACGGGCGGCTCTCGGTGAAGCTGATCGACTTCGGCATCGCGCTCAAGGCGGGCAAGCCGCTCAAGGGCGACCCGGTCGGCAGCCCGCTGTACTGCCCGGCGGAGCAGCACGATCGCCACGTCGCGCCGCACCCGGCCGACGACGTCTACGCGCTGGGCGGCGTGCTGTTTCACATGGTGACGGGCCAGTCGCCCTACGTGCCCGAGAAGCTGTCTGACGAGGCGCGCACCGAGTTCCTGAGCGGGCTGGGCTTCGACGCCACGGTGACGGACTCGGCCATCCTCGAGGCGCTGCAGCTGCGGGTGATGCACCAGTCGTCGCCGCCGCCGAGCATCTTCGACCACCTCGACGAGGCGCAGCAGCGGGCGGTGGACCCGGAGCTGTTGCAGACGCTCGACGAGCTCCTCAAGCGCATGCTGAGCAAGCAGCGCCAGGGCCGGCCGCGCGCGCGTGAGGTGGAGCACCTGCTGGAGCGCCTCGACGGCCGCTTCTCGAGCGGCGCCACCCAGGTGAACTTCAAGCTGCGCTCGGCGCCGCTGCCCACCTCGACGCTGGTGCTGCCGCGGCGCCTCGTGCCGCAGGCCACCAACGTCACGCCCTCAGGCTCGCCGCTCAACGTCTCGACCGCGCAGCTGGCGCAGCAGGTGAGGCCGAAGCCGCGCTGGGCGCTGCTGGCGGGCGTCTTCGCGTTCCTGCTGGGCGGCGTGGCGGTGTTGTCGCTGTGGCCGTCGAAGACGTCGCAGGGCGACCCGTCGGTCGTCTCGCCAACGCTCAACCCGCCGCTCCCGGTGGTGGAAGCCGTTCCCGACTCAGGGCCGGCGGTGGCGGCGCTCCCGATGGTGGCGCTGGCCGAGGCCGACGCGGGCGACGAGGAGCTGCAGGGCATCGCGCGCTCGCCGGTGAAGCCGCCCGTCAAGCCGGCCGGGCCTGCGGTGGTGTGCGACCTCCAGTGGCGGCGCCAGGCCGAGTACGAGCTCTCGACGCTCCGCAAGCACGTCGCCAGCGCCGAAGATGACGCGCTCTACATCCGCTACGAGCGGGACGAAGAGCGGGTGATGAAGAAGATGGTGGACGAGGCGGTGCTGAGCGCGACGGGCTGCGCCGAGGCCGACCGCGCCGTCACGCAGTTGCAGAAGCAATACGACCGATGAGGAGTCACATGCGCGGGCTCGTGGTGGGGTGGTGTCTGCTCTCTGGCGTGGTGGTGGCGCAGCCGGCGAGCCCGACGGTGGCGCCGTATCCACTCGAGGTGCTGACGCGAGGGCTCGACGCGGCGAAGGTGGAGGAGCTGCAGTCGATCGCCACGCGCGTGCTGACGAACACCGGCGTGACCGTGCAGTCGAAGACGAAGCTGAAGTCGGCCGTGGAGCGGCTCAAGCGCCAGGACTGCGCGACCGAAGACGACTGCCTGCGCCAGTTCTCGATCCTCGGCGACTCGCTCTATGGCGTCTACGTCAGCCTCGCGGTCAGCCCGAAGTCGATCACCGTGGCCGGCCGGGTGGTGCGCGACGACGGCAAGCGCGTGTCGGGGCCAGAGCAGCTCGTGGAGGAGCGCAAGCCCAACGAGCCGGTTGACGCCGCGCTCAAGCGCGCGCTGCCGAAGCTCTTCACGGCGCTGAAGCTGTCGGCGCTGCCTCCGGTGCGCGAGGTGGCGGTGAAGCCGCCCGAGGTGGTGAAGCCGCCCGACGTGGTGAAGCCGCCTGACGTGGTGAAGCCGCCTGACGTGGTGAAGCCGCCCGAGCCGGCCGACGCCGGGGTGTCGCTGCCGCCGCCCCCGCCGCCGCCGCTCGAGGAGTCGGCGCTGCGACCGACGGGCGTCGTGACGGCGATCGCCGGCGGGGCGCTGGCGTTGGGTGGTGGAGCCATCTTCCTCGTGGGCCGCGGCCAGGCGCTCGAGGTGCTGACGCCCGACGGCGCGTTGATCGCCAACGCGACGATGGAGCAGGCGGCGACGGCGCGGTCGGCGACGCGGCTGCAGACGGTGGGCGTCGCGGTGGCGGGCGTCGGTGTGGCGGCGGGCGTGGCGGGGCTGGTGATGATGATGCTGGCTCCAGCGGAGCCGGTGAAGACGTCGGTGATGGCTGCGCCCCTGCCGGGCGGCGCGGCGGTGTTCGTAACGGGGGAGTTGCCATGAATCGGCTGGTGGTGGCGTTCGCGGTGATGTCGGTGTCGGGCTGTCTGTGCGCGCGCGAGTGCATGAGCAACAGCGACTGCGGTGAGGGCCAGACCTGCGGCGCGCAGAAGCTGTGCGAGGCGGCCGGCGACGGCGGCACGACAGGTGGCG
>JACSRE010000239.1 GCA_014879945.1 Myxococcus sp. | reverse complement strand
TCGCAGGTCGCCCACACCGCGCAGGCCGGAGCGCACGTCGGAGCCACTCCACCGCCGACGCCTCCGCCGGCACCGCCGCCCGTCATCCCGCCGCCCGTCATCCCGCCGCCTCCGCGTCAGCCGGAAAGACACACACGCCCTCGGGCCCGCACGTGGCGCCGCCGGTGCAGTCGTCGTTCGTCGTGCACGTCGTCACGCACTGACAGCCGGCGAGCGCCGAGACCGCCATCATCACCAGAATCCGCTTCACCACTCCCCCCCCACGAAGACCATCGAACCACCGGGCACTGCTCCAACCGACGCCGTCACCTTCGGCGCGTCGCCAGGCGCGAGGAGCCGCATCACGAGGCCCGCCGCCGCCGCGGTACCACCCACCACCAGCGCGCCCAGGCCGACGCCCTGGAGCACGTTCGCCGTCACCGCAGACGCCGCCTGGTCGCTGCGCACCGCGCCGTCCTTGTTGATGTCGAGGGCGCCCGCCTGCGCGCGCCCGATGCCGAACAGCACGCCGCCGATGAGGGCCACGCCGCCGCCGGCGATCAACGTGCCGGTGCCCACCGAGGTGAGCGCCGAGGGCTCGGGCGGAGGCGGCGGCGGTGGCGTGAACGTCACGCCCGCGTCCACCGGCTCGGGCGGCTTCACCACCGCCACGCCAGCGTCGACCGGCACCGGCGGCGTCTCGACGGTCGGCTTCACCTCGCGGCTGGCCGGCAGCGACGACAGCTTCGCGTTCGCGATCAGCACCCCGAGCGCGCGCATCATCGTCACCTCGATGGTCTCGTTGCCCTTCTTCGGCTCCTTCACCGTCAAGGGGCCGATCATCAGCTTGCCGTCTTCGCGCACCACCCGGCCCACCATCAGCGCCGCGCCCTGCGGGTCCTGCGCGCCCGAGACGTGGAGCGCGTAGATGGTGCCGCCGAGCACCGCGAGCTTCTTCAGGCAGTCATCCGAGATGCCGCAGTCCTGGCGCTTGAGGTCGGCCACCGCCTGCAGCAGCGTGCGGTTCGAGGGCGCGGCCACCTGGTTGCTCAACAGGCGCCGGTACTCGTTCTGGAGCGCCTCGAGCCCGGGCTTCGGCACTCCGCGGGTCAGCACCTCGATGGGGTGCGGCGTCAACGTCGGCTGCGCGACGACGACGCGCGCCGTGGCCAACGCGATGAACACGATGAGACGAGTCACGGGGCTCCTCACTCAGGGGGCGTACTTCTTCATCAAGGCGTCGACGCGCTTGTTGACGGCGGCGCACTCGACGCTGGTCCTGGCGACCTCGGCCTTCGCCAGCACCGCGTCTTCGTCGGCGGTGTAGGCACCGAAGCCGTTGGCGTCCAGCTTCGAAGCGACGGCCGTCCTCAGGTTCAGCAGGTCGGTCTCGATGGCCTTGCGCCACCGCGCGTCGACGACACAGTCGTCAGCGGGGCTCGGCTTCACCACGGGCCTGGTCGGGTTCTTCGCCAGCGGGGCGAGCTCTTCGGGAGGGCCGGCGTCTTCGAGGAGCGGCTCCACCGCGACGGGCGCGACCACCGGCAGCGGCGGCGGGACCACCACGGCGAGCGGCTCCACCGGCGGCGGCTTCACAGGCGGCGGTGGCGGCGAGGGCCAGAAGGCGACCACCACCCCGACGCCGAGCAGCAGCGCCAGCAGCCCGCCCACCATCAGCCGGTTGCGCGAGGGCGCGTTCACCTGGGCCACCAGCTGGCCGGTGGTCAGCGCGGCCGCGGGCGCCGCGGCCTTCGGGCGCGCCGGCAGCACCAGGGTCGCGGTGGGCTTGCGCGCGGTGGCCATGAGGTCGGCGATGCGCACCCCGGCGCTGGTCGCGGCCTCGGAGAACGTCGACGCCAGCGAGTCGAGCTCGGCCTCGACCTCCCGCGCGCGCGGGCGCTCCTGGCGTGACTTGGCCAGCATGCGCGTGAGCAGCTCGTCGAGCCGCTCGATGAGGTGCTTCTCGCGCTCGCCGCGGCCGTTGACAGGCAGGAAGGCGAAGAGGCTCGGCACCGGCGCGCTGGTGTGCATGCTGCGCAGCTGGAGCGCCTCGACGATGGCCAGGCTCGAGTTCGTCGGCAGCCCCACCGAGCGCAGCAGCGAGAGGCGGTCGGTCTCTTCCAGCACCGGCGGCTCGAACGGCGGCCGGTGCGCCAGCATGTGGAACAGCACGCCGCCGAGCGCGTAGACGTCGTCGGTCGGGTGCGGCGGCATGTGCCGGTCGTGCTGCTCCGCGGGGCAATAGAGCGGGCTGCCCACCGGGTCGGTCGTGAGCGGCTTACCCACCTTGAGCGCGATGCCGAAGTCGATGAGCTTGACGATGAGGCGGCCGCCCACGCCGCGCAGCTCGACCATCACGTTCTCGGGCTTCACGTCGCGGTGCACCAGCTGCGAAGCCTCGAGGTCTGACAGCGCCATCGCCACCTCACGCGCGATGCGAATGGCGGTGAGCATGTCGATGCGGCCGATGCGGTTGGCGAGCGGCTCACCGGCGGCGCGCTCCATTACGATGGCGCGGTGGGTCTGGTCGAACGCCAGCACGCGCACCACGTTCGCGCTCTGCAGCGACACCAGGGTCTGCGCTTCTTCCAGCCCCTGGTCGGGGCTGGCGACCGTCTTCACGACGACCTGGTTGCCCGGGAGCGTGGTGTTCTCAGCGAGGTACGTCTCGCCGAAGCCGCCCCCGCCGAGGTGCTCCTGCACGCGGTAGATCTGCGCCACGACGGTGCCGTCGGTGAGCTCAGCCATGGCACACCCGCCCGTGGTACGAGCACCCCATGTGGCGGCGGCTGTTCCGAATTCCCCCCCCCTTTCGAGGGGTTAGCGGCGAAGTCATCGAGTCGCCCTCCGAGGCGGAAGCGGCTCCCTCATACCAGTCGCCGTCCAGTGGCGCCAAAATCAATTCCCCGCCCCGGTTCGTGGCCCCGCCCTGGAGCCCGGCGACTGCGGAGCTCAGCGTCATCGAGGGCGTGCTGCGGGTGCAGGGCCTGGCGTTCAAGAAGAACCCGACCATGGGGCTCGGCGCGTCTCCGAGCCGAGGGCCGACGCAGCCGACGTCGGGTGAGCGGATCATCGGGCGGCTGACGTTCACCGAGGGGCAGTGGTGCCTCCAGCCGGTGGACGCGGTGCTGACGGTCGACGGCCTGCCCGTCACCGGCGCCGTGCCGCTCGCGCCCGGCGCGGTCGTGGAGCTCGAGCGCCTGGGCGAGCCGCCCGCGGGGTGGATTGTCGATGGCGTCGACGCGAAGACGAGCGCGCCGCTGTGGGGGCCTGCGCGGTGTGGGGCCTTGACGGTGACGGAGCGCGAGGGCGGCTTCCACGCGGTGCTGCGCGGCGGCGCGCACTCTCTCGGCGTCGACTCGGTCGAGTGGCTGCGGCGCTTCGGCGCGAGCCTCTGGCCGACGGCGCTCCAGTCCCTCGAGGTGCACCTGGCGCCGACCGACCCGATGACCGATTGGGGGCCCTTCGTGGAGGCGGCGAGACGATTGGCCGAGCGGCTCCCGCTGACGGTGACGCTGCGTGAGGCCGAGGCGCTGACGCCCGTGGAGGCCGCGCTCGCGAACGTTCGGCCCTATGGCGCCGGGCTGGCGCTGCACCCCGGCGCCGACCCGGTGTTCCTCAACGGCGCCACCGTGCCGCTCGCGGGGTGGTGCACGCTGGCGCCGGGCGACGTCGTCGAGGCGGTGCGCCACGGCGTGACGTCGCGGGTCGAGGTGACGCGCGCGCAGCGCACGGCCTCTGGGCCTCGGGCCCGGTCCGAGCTGCGCCCCTGGGCCGTGTTCCCGAACGGCAGCCGCGCCGACGCGGCGTTGACGCAGGAGCGCGGCGTCTTCGTCTTGCGCCACGGTGACGAGGTGCGCCGCTGGGTGGAGCTCCAGGACGGCTTGCACGAGCTGAACGCCGCCGAGGTGCCGGCGGTGCAGCCCACGCCCTTCTTCTCGCTCGTGCACACCCGCCGCGAGGAGTGGCGACGCGCGCTCACCGGCTTCGTGCTCCTGCCGGGCCCGTCGGAGTTCCTGCGCGGGCTGGTGCGCCTGCCGCAGGGCCCGCTCACGGAGGAGCTGGTGGCCGTCTTCGCCGACGCGCTCGCCTCACGGGGCGACTGCGCCGCGCCGGGCCTTCACGCGCTCGCGTCGCGGGCCGAGGACGCGCAGGCCTGGCACGAGAAGCTGCTGGTGCCGTACGCGCGCCGGGCCGACCCGCTCCTCGCGCGCCGCACCCTGCTGCTCTCGGGCGAGCACTGCGCGGGCTTCTTCACCACCGCGGCGCTCTCGACGTGGAAGGGCCTGGCCGACGAGCTGCCCCAGGTGCTGAAGCAGCCGATGCTCCAGCGGCTCGAGCGCCTCGACCTGCTGGGCGATGACGACCCGGCGCTCCGGGAGGCGTGTCGGGCGCTCACCGGCGCCGTCGAGCTGCGCGTGCTGGCCACCGCCCCATAAGCGCCACCGCGCGCCGGCGCGGGGCCGGGAGGGCACGGGCGCCCGGAGCCGGCTGCCCCTGACGCCGGCGCCCGAGGCCGGTTCACCGATGGGTCTGCGCTGCGCCGGCCTATGGTGCTTGTGCGTGGCGCCCCACAGCGCAGGGAGGAGACCTGATGGTGACCGAGTTGCTGGTGCTGCTGTCGCTCGTCGCCGTCAACGGCCTCTTCTCTGGGGCCGAGATCGCCATCGTCGCGGTGCCGGGGGCGCGGCTCGAGACCCTGGCCGAGGCCGGGAGCCGGGCCGCGCGTACGGTGCTGCGCCTGCGCGGCACGCCCGAGCGGCTGTTCGCCACCATCCAGGTGGTCATCACCGTAGTGACGGCCAGCGCCGCCACGCTCGGCGGCGTCTCCATCGCCGCCCGCGTCGCGCCCCTGCTGGCCACCGTGGCCTGGGCCGCCCCCTGGGCCACCGAGGTGGCGCTCACCGCGGTGGTGGCGGCCGTCTCGTTCCTCTCCATCGTGCTGGGCGAGCTGGTGCCCAAGTCCCTCGCGCTGCGCTACGCCGAGCGCTACGCGTTGGCGGTGGGCGGGCTGGTGCTCGCGCTCTCGTCGCTGGCCCGGCCGGTGGTGTGGCTGCTCACCACCAGCTCCAACCTGGTGCTCAAGCCCTTCGGTGACAGCACCACCTTCACCGAGACCCGGCACTCGGCCGACGAGCTGCAGCGGCTGCTCGAGGACGCGACGCGCGCCGGCACCCTCGACCCCAGCGCCGGAGAGATCGCCGCGCGGGCGCTCGAGCTGCCAGAGCTGACCGCCGAGCACGTGATGATTCCCCGCAACGAGCTGGTGGCGGTGAACAAGAGCGCCACGCCCGAAGAGGTGGCGCGCGTGCTTCGCGAGCACCCCTACGTGCGGCTCCCCGTCACCGACGACGGCACCCGGGCCCTCATCGGCTTCGTCTCGGCCGCCGAGCTGCTCACCCACGCCTGGGCCGGGGTGCGCGACCCCATCGCGCGCGCCCTGCGCGACGCGCCCTTCGTGCCCGAGTCGCAGCGCGCGGTGGACGTGCTCCGCGACATGCGGCGCAACCGCGTGCACGTGGCCTTCGTGGTGGACGAGCGGGGCTCGGTCACCGGCATGGTGACGCTGGAGGACCTGCTGGAAGAGCTGGTCGGAGACCTCTTCGCCGGCCAAATCCAACACGTGCCCCAGTTCATCAAGAAGCAGCCCGACGGCTCGGCGCTGGTGAGCGGCTCGGCGCCGGTGCGCGACGTCAACCGCGTGCTGGCCATCGAGCTGCCCGAAGACGGCAGCTGGAACACCGTGGCCGGCCTCAGCGCCGCGCTGGCCGGGCGCATCCCCTCGGTCGGCGAGGTGCTGCGCACGCCGGGGGGCGACCTGCTCGAGGTGGTGGACGCGACGCCCCGGCGGGTGCGCGCGCTGCGCGTTCGCCCCGCGCCAAAGCCCGGCTGAACGTCGCGCCTCGGGCCCACGCAGGCCGGCTGCGGTCGCGCCCTCGAACGCCGCGTGCTGTGACGGCTCCCCGGAAGCTGGTAGCGACGCGCTGTGATTCCCTCCGCGCGCCTGCGTGCGCTCGCCCTCGACGCCGGCTTCGACCTGGTGGGCTTCGCGCGCGCCGAGCCGATCGACCCGCGGGTGCTGGGTGACTGGCTGGAGCAGGGCTTTCACGCCGACCTCGACTGGATGGAGGCGCGCGCCGCCGAGCGGCTCGACGTCTCGAGGCTGCTCCCGGGGGCCCGCACCGTCATCGCGCTGGCCTGCAACTACTGGCACACCGACGACGTGGGCCCCATCGCGCGCTACGCCCGCGGCCGCGACTACCACGCGACGCTGCGCGACAAGCTGCGGGTGCTGCGGCGCACGGTGCGCGAGGCCTTCCCCGGCGTGCACGACTACGGCTCGGTGGACGCCAACCCGGTGATGGAGAAGGTGTGGGCCGCGCGCGCGGGCCTCGGCTACGTCGGCAAGCATGCCTGCTTCATCACGCCCGGGTACGGCTCGTGGGTGGTGCTGGCGGTGATGGTGCTCGACGTCGAGGTCGACGCCTACGCCGACGGGCCCACTCTGGAGCGCTGCGGGCGCTGCACCCTGTGCCTCACCTCGTGCCCCACCGGCGCCATCGTGGCCGACCGCGTCGTGGACGCGCGCGCGTGCCTCTCGTACCAGACCATCGAGAACGACCAGACGGTGCCCGAGCCCCTGCGCGCCGCGATGCCCAACCTCATCTTCGGCTGCGACGTCTGCCAGGACGTGTGCCCGCTCAACGCCACGCCGCTGCGGGCCCAGGCGCGGTTCCTCCCCCGCGAGGTGGCGAAGGCCTCGGTGCTCGAGCTCGCGGCGATGACGAAGGCGCAATACGACGCCTGGGCGCCGGGCATGGCGCTGGTGCGCGCGGGCTACGACGGGCTGCGCCGGAACGCGGCGTACGCGCTGGGCGCCATGAAGTCGAACGAGGCGCGGCCGGTGCTCGAGCGGCTCCGCGCAGACGCCGACGCGCGGGTGCGTGAGGCGGCCGAGTGGGCGCTCAGCCAGTTGGCGTGAGGCCGCTGACTGGGCAAGGCGTTGCGGCGCGGCGGGCCGCCCGATGATTTCGGTGTCGCCTTCACGCGCCGTCGGGCACCGTGCCGCCCATGGCCACCAGCTTCACGCCGATGTCGAAGAAGATGCGCAAGGAAGACGCGCTCGAGTACCACTCGCACGGGCGCCCGGGAAAGATCGAGGTGGTGCCCACCAAGCCCACCGCGACCGCCAGAGACCTGTCTCTCGCCTACACGCCCGGGGTCGCCGAGCCCTGCCTCGAGATCGCGAAGAACCCCGACCTCTCGTACGAGTACACCGCGCGCGGCAACCTGGTGGCCGTCATCTCGAACGGCACCGCGGTGCTGGGCCTGGGCGACATCGGCCCCCTCGCCGGCAAGCCGGTGATGGAGGGCAAGGGCGTGCTGTTCAAGAAGTTCGCCGACATCGACGTGTTCGACCTGAACATCGAGGCCAGAGAGGTCGACCTCTTCTGCGCCATCGTGAAGTCGCTCGAGCCGACCTTCGGCGGCATCAACCTCGAAGACGTGAAGGCGCCCGAGTGCTTCGTCATCGAGGAGCGCCTCAAGCGCGAGATGAACATTCCCGTCTTCCACGACGACCAGCACGGCACCGCCATCATCTCGGGCGCGGCGCTGCTCAACGCGGCGGAGCTGGCTGGCAAGAAGCTCGAGGCGCTGCGGGTGGTCGTCTCGGGCGCCGGCGCGTCGGCCATCGCCTGCACCAACTTCTGGGTGACCCTCGGGGTGAGGCGCGAGCACGTGCTGATGGTCGACACCAAGGGCGTGCTGCACACCGGCCGCACCGACGCCGTCAACGAGTGGAAGCGGCCCTACGTGCAGAAGACCAACGCGCGCACGCTGGCCGAGGCGCTCGAGGGGGCTGACGTCTTCCTCGGCGCGTCGGTCAAGGGCGTGGTGAACGGCGAGATGCTCAAGCGCATGGCGAAGAAGCCCATCATCTTCGCCCTCGCCAACCCCGACCCCGAGATCAGCTACCACGAGGCGCGCGAGGCCCGGCCCGACGCCATCGTCGCCACCGGGCGCTCGGACTACCCGAACCAGGTCAACAACGTGCTGGGCTTCCCCTTCATCTTCCGGGGCGCGCTCGACGTGCGGGCGCGGCAGATCAACGAGCCGATGAAGCTGGCCGCCGCGAAGGCCCTGGCGGCCCTGGCGCGCGAAGACGTGCCCGACGCGGTGAGCCGCGCCTACAGCGGCGCGCGCTTCGCGTTCGGCCCCGACTACATCATCCCCAAGCCGTTCGACCCGCGCGTGCTGCTGTGGGTCGCGCCGGCGGTGGCGAAGGCCGCGATGGACAGCGGCGTGGCGCGGCTGCCGGTCGACCTGCCGGCGTACCGCGACCGGCTCAAGAAGCTCCAGTCGCGCTCCAACCAGGTGATGTCGTCGGTCGTCACCCGCGCGCGCACCAGCCAGAAGCGCGTCGTGCTCGACGACGGCGAGAACCCGCGCGTGCTGCAGGCCGCCCGCATCTTGAGGGAGGACGGCATCTGCGAGCCGCTCCTGCTGGGGGCGACCAACGCCATCGAGCGCGCCATCGTCAGCGCGCGCCTCGAGGACGAGCTCGAGGGCGTCACCATCATCGACCCCGTCACCAGCCCACGGCTGGCGCACTACGCCGAGACGTATTGGAGGCTGCGGCAGCGCCGCGGGCTGACGCAGGAGCTGGCGGCCACGCGCGTCGCCCGGCGCACCTCGTTCGGCGCGATGATGGTGCGCGAGGGCGACGCCGACGGGTTCGTCACCGGGCTGACGCTGGCGTACCCCGAGGCGGTGCGGCCCCAGCTCGAGATCATCGGCACGCGAGAGGGCCGCCGGGCCGGCGGCGTGTACCTGGTGGTGCAGCGCCACGACTTCAAGTTCTTCGCCGACTGCACCATGAACCCCGAGCCGACGGCCGAGTACCTCTCGAACATCGCCATCGCCACCGCCGACCTCGCGCGCTCCTTCGACGTCACGCCGCGGCTGGCGTTCCTCTCGTACTCGACCTTCGGCAGCGCCGAGGGGCCGTCGCCGGCGCGCATGCGCAAGGCGATGGAGCTGACCCGCGCGGCCCGGCCCGACCTCGAGCTCGACGGCGAGATGCAGGTGGACCCGGCGCTGGTGCAAGAGGAGCGCGAGTCGCGCTGCGGCTTCTCGACGCTCAAGGACGACGCCAACGTGCTCATCTTCCCCAGCCTCGACGCGGCCAACATCGCCTACAAGTTGATGTGGCGCTTCGGCGGCGCCGAGGTCATCGGGCCGCTGCTGCTCGGCATGAACCAGCCGGTCAACGTGCTGCAGATGAACGCCAGCGTGCAGGACATCGTGAACCTCGCGGCCGTCACCGCGGTGCGCGCGCAGGGCGACCTCGTCTTCTGAGGAGCCCCGTGGCCGAACTGGAGCTGAAGCCGCGCGGCCTGCCGCTGCCGGTGGTGTTCGCGTTGCTGGGCCAGACGGCCATCTCGGCGGGCACGCACCTGGCGGCGCGGCGGGCCACGCAAGACGTCGACGCCATCTCGTTGGTGACGATGCGCATCCTGCTCTCGGCGGCGGGCTACGTCGGGGTGCTGCTGGCGCTGCGCGGGCCCTTCCTTCCGCCGCGGCGCACCTGGGGCTGGTGGCTGCTCTTCGGGTTGCTCGCGGGGCCGGTGAACCAGGGCTTCTTCATCTACGGCCTGTCGCAGTCGAAGGCGTCGCACGCGGGGCTGCTCTACGGGCTGACGCCGGTGGGCGTGTACCTGCTGAGCGTCGCGCGCGGGAAGGAGCGGGCGACGAGGTCACGACTGCTCGGCATCGCCCTCGCCTTCGCGGGCGTGCTGGTGTTGTTGCTCAGCCGGGGGCTCGCCGACGCGCTGGGGCCGCTGGTGGGCGACCTCTTCATCCTCGGCGCGGTGGTGGCGTGGGTCTTCTGGACGGCGGAGTCGCGGGAGAAGGCGCGGGAGTTCGGCGGCGTGCGCACCGCCGGCTGGAGCCTGCTCGCCGGCGCGCTGTGGTGCCTGCCGGCCGCGCCCTTCGTGGTGAAGCTCGACGCCTTCCTCGCGGCGCCGGCCATCGCCTGGTGGTGCCTGGGCTACCTCGTCGTCTTGACGAGCATGGGCTCGTACGCGCTGTGGAACTACGCGCTCTCGCGCACCGAGGCGTCGCGGGTGGCGGTGTTCGCGAACCTGCAGCCCATCGCCACCGCGCTCGCGGCCTGGGCCCTGCTCGGGGAGCAGCTGTCGTGGGCGCTGCTGGTCAGCTTCGTGCTGGTGTTGGCCGGCGTGCGCCTGGCGCAGCGTCAGTAGTTGCGCAGGTCGTCGTGGTCTTCTTCTTTGGGCTTCGGCGGCGGCGCGGGCAGGTCGTCCTTCTTCGGCTTGTCGCCCTTCTTCACCGGCGCGGGCTCGGCCTTCGGGCGGTCGTCACGCAGGTCCTCTTCTTTGCGGGTCTCGGCCTTCGGCGTCATCACCACCGGCTCGGGGTCGCTCGACTTTGCGGGCGGGGGCGCGGCCTTCGGCGCCTCCTTCTCGTCCACCTTGAGCGCGGCGCGCGACGACTTCGGCACCTCGGCCTCGCGCAGCTCCTCGCGGGGCGGCGGGCGCGCCTCGGCGTCGTCCGACTTCGGCTTCTTCGCCGTCTTCACCGGCTCAGCGGGCGTGGGGCGGTCGTCGCGCAGGTCCTCGGACAGCGGCGCGCGCTTCTCTTCCTCGTCGGTGGACTTCGCCTTCTTCACCGCGGTGCGGGTCGGCATGTTGTTCTCGTCGACGTCGCCGCTGACGGGAGACTTGTCGAGCGAGCCCGCCTCGAGGCTGTTGGTGCGCGTCTCGAGCTCGCGCTCCTCGCAGGTGATGAGCTTCTTCTGGCACTTCTTGAGGCACTTATTGAGCTTCTTGGGCGCGTCAGGCCGCAGCGACGAGTGCTCGATGGAGCAGTCTTCTCTGCACTCGGCCGCCGCTTCGGCGCACTCGTTCACCTGCGCCAGCGCGCTCAGCGGAACCATCATCACGACGAGGAGGAGGCGGCTCACGGGCAGAACTCTACAAGGAGTTGGAACGGACGTTGCTCTCGACGCAGCCCATGGGCGTTTTGTTCCGCATGGCGTGTCTATCGGTCCTCATGCTCGTGGCAGGCAGGCCTCGCGCGGCGCCGGCCAGGGCCGAAGTGCCCGTGAAGACGGGCGATGTGGTGCTCCAGACGTCGCGCTCGAGCCGCTCGGCCCTCATTCGCCGCGCCAGCGCCAGCCCCTACTCCCACGTGGGGCTGGTCGAGGTGGCGCGCGACGGCGTCTTCGTGCTCGAGGCGGTGCAGCCGGTCTCGCGGACCGCGTGGAAGACGTGGCGGGCCCGGGGCGCAGGCGGCAAGGTGACGGTGCTGCGCGCGAAGGCGCTCGACGCGCGCGTTCTCAGAGACGTCGTCACCGCCGCGAAGGCCGAGCTCGGCAAGCCCTACGACGCGCGCTACCGATGGGACGACGAGGCGCTGTACTGCAGCGAGCTGGTGGCCAGGGCCTTCGAGCGCGGCGCGCACCTCACGATCGGCGCGCAGCAGCAGGTGAAGGCGCTCTCGCTCTCGCCGGCCGACCTCGCGCTCGGCCCGAAGCTGGGCATCGACCCGGAGCAGACGCTCCTGACGCCGGCCAGCCTGGCCGCCGACGCGCACTTCGAGGTGGTGCACTCCGACTTCTGAGGAGCGGCACGCGCGGCGGCGGTGCGGTAGACGCCCCGACATGCCTGAGCTTCCCGAGGTCGAGTTCGCGCGCCGCGCGTTGACGAAGTGGACGAAGGGCCGCTCCATCGTGCGCACCGAGGCCGACCCGAAGGCCCGCACCTTCCGTGGCTCGAAGGTGAGCGACGTCGAGGCGCTGACCGGCAGGCTCGTCTCCATCGAGCGCAAGGGCAAGTACCTGCTGCTCACCTTCGCCGACGGCAAGGGCGCGATCGCGCACCTGGGCATGACGGGCAAGTTCCTCAAGCGCAAGGCCGACGCCGTCGAGAAGTGGAGCCGCGCGCGCTTCGTCCTCGACTCGGGTGACGTCATTCACTTTCAGGACCCGCGCCTGTTCGGGTTGATCGAGCCGGTGCCGGCCAGCGCGCTCAAGCAGGCCCCTGCCGTCGCCAAGCTGGGCCTCGACCCGCTCGTCGATGGCCTGAGCGCCGCGCAGCTCGAAGAGGCCCTCGCCGGCTCGAAGCAGGAGCTGAAGGTCGCGCTGATGGACCAGGAGCGCATCGCGGGGCTCGGCAACATCCACGCGGCCGAGGCGCTCTTCCGCGCGAAGCTCCACCCGGCGCGCAAGCCGGCCTCGCTCACCGACGACGAGTGGAGACGCCTGGCGAAGGCCATCGTCGACGGCATCGCCTTCGCGCTCGGGCTCGAGGAGGGCGACGAGATCGAGTACGTCGAGGAGCCCGGCGCGAAGAACCCCTTCCTCGTCTACGGCCACGAGGGCGAGCCCTGCCCCACCTGCCGGACGCCCATCACCGCGTTCCCGCAGGGCGGCCGCACCACCTTCGCCTGCCCGACGTGTCAGCCGAAGTCCGGAGGCTCGAAATCGCCGAAGCCCCGTGGCAGGAAGCGCGCATGAGCACCAAAGGCCTCGACCACGTCGCCATCGCCGTCAAGGACCTCGACGTCGCCGTGAAGTACTACGTCGAGGTGCTGGGCTTCCCCGCGCCCGAGCTCGAAGAGGTGGCCGACCAGAAGGTGAAGACGGCCATCTTCGGGCACGGCATGGGCCGCATCGAGCTCATCTGCCCCACCGACCCCAACAGCAGCGTCGCGAAGTTCCTCGACAAGCGCGGTGAGGGCCTGCACCACGTCTGCGTCGAGGTCAGCGACCTCGAGGGCACGCTCGCCTCGCTCAAGGCCCAGGGCGCGCAGCTGATCGACGAGACGCCGAAGATCGGCGCCGGCGGCGCGAAGATCGCCTTCGTGCACCCCAAAGGCGCGCACGGCGTGCTGACCGAGCTGCGCCAGGGCCGGCCCACGCGCGAGTGAGCGGCGGGCGCAATCGAGGGCAACTTCCCTCGTGAACACCGGGGTTTTCCTTTGACCACCCCAACAGGGGCGGCTTATCTGCCGCGGCCTTGTCGTCCCCCAATTCATCGAGAGTGAGCGTGATGGTACGCGCGACTGTTACGACGCTGGTCTTGTTGTTCACCTCGACGGCCGTGGCCCAGACCGATGGGGGCGTGACGCCCGCCCGGCCGAGCACGGGAGACACCGACACCCTGCGCCGCGACTTCGAGCAGAAGCTCGAGGCCGCCCGCCGGGAGGTGGACGACCTGCGCAAAGAGATGCGGGCCCAGCTGGCCACGCAGTCGGTCGCGCAGGGCTGGCAGGAAGACTGGGTGGACGAGAAGCGCAAGCTCGAGCTGATCACCTTCGACGGCTACCTGCGCATGCGGCCCGACCTCTTCTGGCGCTTCGACCTCGGCTCGGGCAACGACGCGGCCGGCTACAGCCTCTGGCCCAGCAACCCGAACTCGGCGAACGACCGCACCAACGTCGGCGTCAACATGCGGTTCCGCTTCGAGCCGACCATCAACGTCTCGGAAGAGGTGCGCATTCGCACGCAGATCGACGCCCTCGACAACATCGTCTGGGGCTCGACGCCCGACTACGCGTTCTCGCGCAACGGCGGCGCCAACTACTGGAACGACCGCAACGACTTCTCCATCTTCAGCCAGTCGCAGACGGCCCCGCGCGCGGGCATCAACTCGCTCAACGACTCGATCATGATGAAGCGGGTGTGGGGCGAGGTCTCGACGCCGGTCGGCATCTTGCGCTTCGGGCGCATGGGCAGCCACTGGGGCCTGGGCATGCTGCACAACGACGGCAACGGCATCGACAACGACTGGGGCGACACCGTCGACCGCATCAGCTTCACCGCCGAGCCCTTCGCGGGCTTCTATGTGACGCCGATGATCGACGTGAACATCGTCGGCACCACCTCGCTGCGCCTGCCCGAGGGTGGCCAGCCGTTCAACCTCAGCAACTACGACGACGGCATCAACTACATCGTCGCGGTCGCGCGGCGCGACACCGACACCGAGGCGCGCGCCAAGCTCGACTCGGGGCAGACGGTCTTCAACTACGGCCTGCACTTCAGCTACCGCAACCAGCGCACCGACTCGGTTGACTTCCTCTCGGCGCCCTTCTCGACCGACGGCCGCAACGTCTCGGGCGCCGACGTGCCCGGCCAGTACGTGCGGCGCGAGGCCAACCTCTTCATCCCCGACGTGTGGGCCCGGCTGGAGCGGAAGAACTTCAGGCTCGAGGGTGAGTTCGCAGCCATCCTCGGCTCCATCGGCAACCGCGCGCTCTCGGGCGCCAACGCCAACCAGCCCGGCGCCAACCAGCGGCTCGACGTGTGGCAGTTCGCGGCGGTGGTGCAGGGTGAGTACAAGCTGCTCAACGGCGACCTCGAGATCGGCGGCGAGGTGGGCTTCGCGTCAGGTGACACCGCGCCCGGCTTCGGGAACGCGCCGCGCCGCAAGAGCTCGGGCCTGGCCGGCGACATCGACGGCCCGCAGTACCGCTGCTCGGCCCTCGGCGGGTGCACCGACAACACCATTCGCAACTTCCGCTTCAACCGCGACTACCGCGTCGACATGATCCTCTACCGCGAGATCCTGGGCGGCGTGACCGACAGCCTCTACTTCAAGCCGAAGGTGCAGTACCGCATCACCCAGGGCCTCAACGTCTTCGCGGCGGGCATCTACTCGCGCGCCATCTACGCCGAGTCGACGCCCTCGGCCGCGAACAACCCCGACCCGAACCTGGGCTTCGAGGTCAACGCCGGCGCGCGCTACGAGACGGAAGACGGGTTCTACGCGCAGGCGCAGTACGGCATCCTCTTCCCCCTGGGCGGCTTCAACCGTGAGCCTGCCAGCGTGACCTCGCCGCTGGTGAACGCCCAGGCCGCGCGCGCCGTCTTCGGCATCAAGTTCTAGCCACCCGCGAAGACTCGCCGGCGGCGTCAACGGGGGAAGACCTGGTGCTGCTGCTCGTCGCGACCGTGCTCGCTGGCTCATTCACTGAGGCCGAGACCAAACACCTCGCCGCCGGCAAGCAGGCGCTGGCGCTCTCACGAAAAGGGCTGCACGCCGAAGCCGTGGAGGTGCTGGTCGCGTTCGAAAAGGAAGCCGGCGCAGCCCTCACGGCCTCGTCGAAGAAGTTCCTCGATGAGGGCATCGTGCTGAGCCGCCGCCGAGCAGAGTTGGCCAGCGCCGCCATGAAGGACCCGGCCAGCGCGCGGGCCCTGGTGCTCCACCTCCTCGCAGTGCGGATGCGGTGGGACCTGGCCGACGCCGAGGTCGGCGATCCTGCGGTGCAGGAGCTGTTGAACATGCTGCGCGCGAAGGACCCTGGGCTCAAGAAGCTCCTCTCACGCCACAAGGTGCAGGTCGTCGTGAAGAGCGCGACCCTGTCAGAAGGCCAACGACGCGCGTACGCAGCAGCCCTGGCAGCCAACCTGAAGGGGCTGGGCCTCGACGCCACGACGAACGCCGCGGGTGAGCGCTACGAAGTCACCGCGGTGGCGAATGAGCCCGTCTCGGCGCACCTCATCGATGACGACGCCGACGAGTGCGAACTCCGCGCGACAGCGGCGTGGAGCGCCGCGGGCTTGCCGGCCATCGACCTGAACGCGCACGGGTTCGGTGATGAGACGGTGCCGAGCGCCTGCCAGGACGCACGCATCAAAGAGGGCGCCGCGCTGGCTGCCAAGAGGACGCTGGTCGCGCTGCTGTCTCGCTGAGTTCAGCGCGCGGCCAGACCCGCCGAACCGCCAGCCGCCAGCCGCCAGCCGCCAGCCGCCGAGCCGCCAGCCGCCGAGCCGCCGAGCCGCCAGCCGCCGAGCCTCAGAACGTGACGAGCAGCCCCGCCGACGCCGCCGCGAACGCGTACGGCCTCAAGAAGACGGTCTGCCCGTCGGTCGAGAACGGCGCGCCGACGATGGGGAAGTCGGCCTCGACGAGCAGCCACACCGGCCCGGCAACGCGGCCCCGCAGCTGCGCGCGCGGCGCCGCCACCACCACCCCGGCCGCCCGCAAGCCGGCGTCAGACGTCGTCACGAAGCCGCCGCCCGCCTCGACGCCCAGGCCCAGGCGCAACCGCCACCACTCGAGCGCCACCCGGTAGCCCACCCGCAGCTGCAGGCCGTACTCGTTGCGCCGCGCGGCCTCGGCCGTCGCCTCGCCCAGCGCGTGCAGCGTCAGCTCGCCCAACACCCGCACCCGCCCCAGCCGGGGCCGGCCGAAGAGGTTGAAGCTGCCGAAGGTCGAGCTGAGCGGGTCGAGGCCCAGGCGCAGCTGGTACTTCAGGCCGCTGGAGTCGTTGGGGGCCCACTCCGTCACCCGGCCGGTGAGGCCCAGCGCGAGCGACAACCCGATGGGCGCCGAGTCTTCCTTCGCGTCCATCCGCTGCGACACCTCGATGCCGCCGCCCTTGGCCGCCACCACCACCGCCGACGTCACCGGCGTCAGCTCGCCCCAAGCGATGGTGCGCTTCTGGCCTTCCGAGAGCTTCACCCGCCCCGCGTAGCCCTGGCCGTTCTTGAAGAGGCGCAGCGCGTACTCACCGGGTGCGATGGCGAACTCCTGCGCGGCGCTGCCGGGCGCCTCGACCACCACCTGGTCACGCAGCACGTCGGTCACCAGCGAGCGGTCGGCGCCGTCGGGCAGCACCAGCACCGACGAGGGCTTGAGCAGCGACGACAGCACCAGCTCCCCCTGCCCCGACAGCTTGAAGTCGTACGAGGGGTGCTGCGCGCCCGCGGTCAGCGAGGCGGTGGCGCTCACCGTGCGGTCGTAGGCGTACTTGTAGGCCTCGGCGAGGGTGACGAGCTTGTCGCCCGAGGCGTCCGCCGCGCCGCGCAGGCCCGAGATGAGGTTGTGGGTGAAGTAGCTGCCCATCACCTCGTTCGACTCGAGCGCCGCTTCGTCGGCCGCGCTCGAGGTGATGAAGGCCTCGCCCGTCTGCTGCAGGGTGTCGGCCAGCTTGATGACGAAGGCCTCGGCCGGCTTGCCGCCCTTCTCGCGCAGGCCCGCGCCCGACTTGCAGGCGTCGACGATGGAGACGCGCACGTCGGCGCCCGAGCCCGCCAGCAGCGCCTTGAGGCGGTGGTAGGGCAGCTTCTCGGCGCCCAGCTCCATCGCCTCACCGTCGGAGTGCCCCGAGAAGAAGAAGACGAGCACCGTGCGCACGTCGGGCGACCGCTTGAACATCGCGATGCGGTCGCGGGCGTCGGCGATGGCGCGCTCCACGTCGCCGGCCTTGCGCCCCTGGAGGAGCAGGATGTCGTCGGGGTTGACGTCGCCCAGCTCGACCAGCACCCGCGCCATCTTCCCGGCGTCGGACTCGGCGAACCGCAGCGGCGGCATCGAGGGGCCGCCGGCGTTGTTGCCCACCACGATGGCCACGCGCCTGGTCTCGGCCGACGCCGCCACGCCCATCAGCAGCGCGAGCCAAAGGCCCGCCCTGGTCCACCCGCGAGTCACGGCGCGACCTTCACGAACTCCCGGGTCAGCACGCGGGCGCCCTCGAGCTTCGGCGCCGCAGGGCTCGTCAGCAGCGCGGCCTTCACGGCCTCGGCCTTCACGGGCGCGTCAGACAGCACCACCACCAGCTTCTCGGTGCCCATGGTGTCGTCGAGCTCGACGGTGCTGCCCAGCTCGAGGCGGCGCGGCACCTGGCCGGTCAGCTTCTCGGACTCGGCGGCGCCGAACGGGTGGTACACGCTGAAGGTGCCCTTGCCGTCCACCGAGGCCACCAGCACGTACTTCGCCTGGCCGGGGGTGACGACGAAGCGCAGCTTGTCTTTGGGCCTGAGCGCCGTGTTGGCCTTCACCGCGAACGAGGCGCCGGCTTCACGCTGGGCGAAGACCTCGAACGTCGGCTCGAGCCCCTTCACGCCGATGTAGATGTCGTCTTCGGTCTGCGTGCCGGGCCCGGCGGCGAAGGTGAGCGCGAGCGCCGCGGCGGTGGCCACCCCGAGCGCCGGCAAGAGGAGCTGGAGCTTGAAGCGCTCGAAGAAGCCAGGCCTCGACTCGCTCAGCCGCGCCTCGACCTGCGGGAGCGTGCGCGCGAAGACGTACTGCTTGAACTTCTGGCTGTCCTCGTTGAGCTCCAGCCACCGCTGCTTGCACAGGCTGCAGTCGTCGAGGTGCGCCTTGGCCTCGTTGGCCTCGCTCGACGCCAGCGCCGAGAGGAGCAGCAGGTCGATGGTCTCGCTCGAGAGGTGACCGCGGGCATTGGTGGCCGTCATGACGGGCTCCCTTCACGGGCGAGGAACTTGCGGCTGCGCTCCTGGAACTCCTGGAGCCGGTTGATGACGGTGCGACGTGAGATGCCCAACGTCCGGGCGACCTGCTCCTGCTCGAGCCCATCGACGTAGTAGAGGATGACGGTCTCGCGCAGCTTCTCGGGCGTGCGCTCGACCAACCGCATGGCGACGTCGCGATCGAGCATCTGCGGCTCGAGCGTCTCGCCGTCGCCTTCGGGCAGCTCGTCGGGCGCGGTGGGCTCGGCCTGGCGGCTGCGGTCGCGGATCTGGTTGAGGCAGTAGTTGGTCGAGATGCGGTAGATCCACGCCAGCGCCGCGCTGTCGTCTGGAGCCGCCTCGATGTGTCTCATCACGCGCACGAAGACCTCCTGCGTGGCGTCTTCTGCGAGGGCGTCGTCCTTCAAGAGACGACGGCACCGCGAGTAGATCGCCGGCCCGAACTTTCGGTACAGGTCGCTGACCCGTCCTGTTGAGGGGACCCCGCTCGGCGGCACCGTGTGCAACCTTTCTCGGTCGAATTTCCCGCCCCGTGAGAACGCCCTGGGCCACCTTCCCTTACACCGATTGAGGTGGGGGGCGAAGTCTGGTGAAAGCCCCATCATGTGCGGAGTTTTCGGCATTTACGGCCACGAAGAGGCAGCCAACCTGGCGTACCTGGGGCTGCACGCGCTCCAGCACCGCGGGCAGGAGTCGGCCGGCATCGTCACCAGCGATGGCCAGGCGCTCCGCAGCTTTCGCGGCATGGGCCTGGTGGCCGACACCTTCACCCAGCCGGTGTTGGAGCAGCTGCCGGGCTCGATGGCGATCGGCCACGTGCGCTACTCCACCGCCGGCAGCACCCACCTCAAGAACGCCCAGCCCCTGCAGGTGTCGTTCGGCGGCGGGCAGCTGGCGGTGGCGCACAACGGCAACTTCGTCGACGCCTTCGCCACCCGGCGTGAGCTCGAGGCCGACGGCGCCATCTTCCAGTCCGACTCCGACACCGAGAACATCATCCACCACATCGCGCGCTCGAAGGCGCCGACGCTCGAGGCCCGCATCGTCGAGGGGCTGCGGCGCACGGTGGGCGCGTTCTCGCTCCTCTTCCTGTCGGACCGGCAGCTCATCGGCGTGCGCGACGCCATCGGCTTTCGCCCGCTGGTGCTGGGGCGCCTCAAAGAGGCGTACGTGCTGGCGAGCGAGACGACGGCGCTCGACCTCATCGAGGCCGAGTACATTCGTGAGATCGAGCCCGGTGAGATGGTGGTCATCGACGCCAACGGGCTGCGCTCGTCGTTCCCCTTCCAGAAGCAGCCGCCCGGGCGCTGCGTGTTCGAGCTGGTGTACTTCGCCCGGCCCGACTCCCAGGTGTTCGGCGAGTCGGTGTTCCAGGTGCGCAAGAAGCTCGGCGTTCAGCTGGCAAGGGAGCAGCCCGTCGAGGCCGACGTCGTCATCGCGGTGCCCGACAGCGGCGTGGCGGCGGCCATCGGGTACGCCGAGCAGGCGAAGCTGCCCTACGACGTGGGCCTCATTCGCAGCCACTACGTCGGCCGCACCTTCATCGAGCCCCAGCAGTCCATTCGCCACTTCGGGGTGAAGCTGAAGCTCGCCCCCGTTCGCTCGACGCTCGAGGGCAAGCGCGTGGTGGCCGTCGACGACTCGATCGTGCGCGGCACCACCTCGCGGAAGATCGTCAAGATGCTCAAGGACGCGGGCGCCAGAGAGGTGCACCTGCGCATCTCGAGCCCGCCGACGACGTGGCCCTGCTACTACGGCATCGACACGCCCAGCCGCCAGGAGCTGATCGCCGCCTCGCACACGGTCGACGAGATCGCCCGCTACGTGACGGCCGACTCGCTGGCCTACCTGTCCGAGAAGGGCCTGGTCACCGCCGCCGGAGACGCGGGCCGTGGCTCGTTCTGCACCGCGTGCTTCAGCGGTAAGTACCAGACGCCGCTGACCGAGACGTCGTCGCGCTGAGCGTCACCCGAAGGCGAGCGCCGGCGCCACCTGCGCCCGGCCGGCCGCCACGCTCGGCACCCGCACGGTGAAGGTGGTGCCGTGGCCGACGGTGCTCTCGACCGAGATGGTGCCGCCCAGCCGCTCGATCACCATCGCGCACACCGACAACCCCAGGCCGGTGCCGACGCCGACCGGCTTGGTGGTGAAGAACGGCTCGAAGATGCGCGCGCGCACCGACTCCGAGATGCCGCAGCCGGTGTCCTTGACCTCGAGCACCGCGAACTCGCCCTCGACCCGGGTCGAGACGCGAATGACGTGGCGGGCCCCCTCGGCGGGCGCGCGCGCCTCGACGGCGTGCTGCGCGTTCACCAGCAGGTTCAACATCACCTGGTGCAGGCGCTGCCGGGGCGCGAGCTCGATGCGGGCCGTCACCAGGTGCTTCTCGAGGGCCGCGCGCGACGACAGCTCCCGCTCGGTCAGCACCAGCGTCGAGCGGGCGATCTCGGCCAGGTCCACCGGCTCGAAGGTGTCGCCGTCTTGCCGGCTGAAGGTCTTGAGCTCGTGCACGATCGCCCGCACGCGGGTGCCGCCGTGCACCGTCTCGTCGATGAGCGGCTGCAGGTCGGCCATCATCGCGTCGAGGTCGAGGGCGCGGTCGAGCGCCGCGCCGGCCGCGGGGCTCTCGCGGTAGGCCCGCACCACCCGCATCAGGTCGTTGGAGTAGACCCGCAGGCTCTCGAGGTTCGACAGCACGAACGAGAGCGGGTTGTTCACCTCGTGCGCGACGCCGGCGGCGATCTGCCCGACGGCCGCGAGCTTCTCGGACTGGGCGATCTGCAACAGCAGCTGCCGCTCCCGGTCGGCGCTGGCCAGCCGCAGCAGGTTGCGCACGCGCGCCGACAGCATGCGCCGCGAGATGGGCTTGTGCAGGTACTCGTCACCGCCGGCGTCGAGGCCCACCATCATCTTCTCGGCGTCGGCGTGGTCGGCGGTGAGGAAGATGATGGGCATGCGCGCGAAGCGCGGCTGGGCGCGAATCAGGCGGCAGACCTCGAGGCCGTCGAGCCCCGGCATGCGCACGTCGAGGAGCAGCAGGTCGACGGGGCGCGCCTCGAGCACGTCGAGCCCCTCTTCACCGGTCGTCGCGCAGAGCACCTCGTAGCCTTCGAGGGTGAGCGAGGCGGCCACCAGCTTGAGGTTGTTGTGGTCGTCGTCGATGGCCAACACCACCTGCTTCTGGGGCTCGGCGACCTGCAGCGGGGTGGTGTCGTAGCGGCCCCTCACGCGGCGCTCCGCACGGGCGCGGCGCGCGCGCGCACCCGCTGGGCGAGCTGCGTCGGCGTGAGCGCCCCCTTGAGCAGCACCTCGGCGCCGAAGCCCTCGAGCGCCGCGCGCAGCGCCAGGGGCGGGCTGGTGGCCGAGAACACCAGCACGCTGACGCGCTCCCCGTTGGGCAGGCTGCGCAGCTTCTTGAGCAGCTCGTAGCCGTCGAGCTCGGGCATCATCAGGTCGAGCACCAGCACCGCCGGCAGCCCCTCCATGATGGCCTCGAGGGCGCGCTGGCCGTTGGGCGCCTGCCGCACCCGGCACCCCTGCGCCTCGAGCACCCGGGTGAGCATCAGCCGGGTGGCGTCGTCGTCTTCGGCGACCAGCACGTCCACCTCGGCGCCGGCGTCGACGCGCTTGAGCGGCGCCGCCTTCACCTGCAGCGGCAGCGACACCGTGAAGGCCGTGCCCGCGCCCGGCGCGCTCTCGAGCTCGACGCAGCCGCCCATGGCCTCGGCCCACCGCTTCACCAGCGCCAGCCCCAGGCCGGTGCCCGAGTGGCGCCGCGCCGTCGAGGAGTCGGACTGGTGAAAGGGCTCGAACACGCGGGCCTGCTCCTCTGGCGCGATGCCCGGGCCGCTGTCTCGCACGGTGAGCTCGCAGACGCTCCCGGCGGCGCGCGCCGACAGCTCGACGGTGCCCTGCTTCGGGGTGAACTTCACCGCGTTGGCCACCAGGTTCAGCAGCACCTGCTTGACGCGGAGCGAGTCGCCCACCAGCGTCAGCCCCTCGTCACACGACGCCACCAGCCGCAGCTCCTTCTTCGCGGCCAGGCCGTCCACCAGCGCCGACACCTCTTCCACGAGGGGGCCCACCTGCACCTGGTCGGCCGCGAAGGTGAGGCGCCCGGCGTCTGACTTGGCGTAGTCGAGCACGTCGGTGATGAGCGTCATCAGGTGCTGGGCGGCGGCCCGGGCGTCGCCCAGGTACTCCTTCTGGGTGGCGTTGATGGGCCCCGCCGAGCCGTCGCTCACCAGCTCGTTGAAGCCGATGATGGCGTGCAGCGGGGTGCGCAGCTCGTGCGAGACGGTCGCCAGAAACGACGCCCGGCTCGAGCGCGCCTCGTCGAGGGCCCGCTTGAGCGTCTCGGCCCGCTGCTTCCACGCCTCGACCTCGTGCTGGCCCTCGGCGAGCGTCGCCTCGGCGCGCGCCCGGTGCGCCTGGGCCACGGCGTCGGCCTGCGCTGCCTCCTTCACCTCACGGCGCCAGCGCGCCAGCCCCACCGCCACCACCACCGCCGCGCTCGCCAGCCCGGGGAGCAGGCCCAGGGTCGAAGTGACCCAGACGAGCGGTGCTCCCACCACGACGCTGACCCAGGCCCGGCGCATGACGGGAGGCATCAGCACGGAAGGGGCCAGCCCTGGGTGGTTGGATCGACACGGCGCCCCCTGGGTCATCGCCGACGCGCGAGGTCGGCAGCGACCCGCACGGGTCACGACTGCATGAAGGCGAGCAGATCGGCGGCCAGCGGCGCGTCGAAGGACACGTTCTCGCGGGTGCCGGGGTGCCTGAAGCTGATGCGCGCGGCGTGCAGGGCGTGGCGGGCCAGGCGCAGCTTCAGCCACGCCTCCGGCTCGAGCTCGTGCTTCGAGAAGCGGTCGAAGAAGGCGGGGTCGGGCCCGTACATCTTGTCTCCCACCAGCGGGAAGCCGGCGACGCTGGCGTGAATGCGAATCTGGTGCTGGCGCCCGGTGCGGGGGAAGGCGCGCAGCAACGAGAAGGGCGCGCCGCTTCGCTCGAAGCGCGCCACCACGCGGAAGTGCGTCTGCGCGGGCCGGCCCTGGTCGCGGTCGATGCGCACGGCGATTCGAATCAGCTCGGTGCCCTCGGCGATGGGCGCGTCGACGTCGAAGGCGTCGTCGGGCGGGTGCCCCTCGACGAGCGCCAGGTACTCCTTGTCGACGAGGCCGTCATGAAACAGCCGGCCCAGGCGCTGCGTGGACTCGAGGGTGCGGCCGCAGACGACGAGCCCCGAGGTCTCGCGGTCGAGGCGGTGCGCGGGCGTCGCGCCCATCTTGCCGTAGCGTTGGTCGAGGTACGCCACCAGCGTGCCCTGGTGGTAGCGCGCGGTCGGGTGCATCGGCAGCCCCGCGGGCTTGTCCACCACCACGAGCGCGTCGTCGACGTAGACCTCGCGCACCTGGTCGGCGCCCGGCACCGTCGGCTCCGCGCGCACCCGGCGCCGCAGCTGGAACGAGAGGCCCGGCCACACCGCGCTCGAGGCCTTGAGCCGCCGGTCGCAGACCAGGTCGTTCTCGATGATCTCCTTCACGCGCTCCCGCGAGGCGCGGCGGAGCTTCTCGCAGAGGTAGCGATCGAGCCGCCAGCCGGCGTAGTTCGCCTCGACCGTGTACGCGATGAGCACGATCTCGTCCTGCTGAAGGGCGGTGCCCGCTTCCTCATGCTCGACTGACGCCATCAGGACGCTATGTTCCACGGATGATCTCCGCCGTGCCAGCTCTGGTGTCGTTGTTGGCGATCTCGGCCGGTGACACCTTCGGGGTGGTCGACGTCGACGCCGCCGACGCGATGATGGGGCTGGGCGCCCAGGTGACCCGCGCGGTGATCGACGGAGCCCACGCGCAGCAGCTCAAGGTGCTCGACCCAGACCAGCTGCGGGCGCTCGTCACCCCGGAGCAGTACGGCGCGCTCAAGAAGTGCCGCGACAACACCGCCTGCGTCAGCCAGGCCCTCTCGGGCACCACCGTCACCCGCGTCATCACCGGGGCGCTGAGCCGCGACGAGAAGAACTACCTGCTCAAGCTGTGGCACCACGACGTGAAGGGCTCGACGCTGGTGTGCGACGTCGACCGCGCCGTGCTGATCGCCGCGCGCCGCTTCCAGAAAGACGTGGAGCAGGCGGTGCCCGGGCTCTTGCGGGGCGAGCGCGAGGCCCGGGGCACCCTCATCGTCGACAGCAACGTCTCGACCGCGCAGATCTCGGTCAACGGCGACTTCATCGGCACGCCGCCCATCACCCTCTCGCTCAAGCCCGGGAAGTACGAGGTGAAGATCGAGAAGAACAAGTACCTGCCCGTCACCCGGCTGCTGGCGGTCGAGGCGAACCAGACCACCAGCGAGACCTTCAAGCTCCTCCTCATCCCCGGCCAGGCGGCTGACGACGACCTCAAGCTCCGGCCCGTCGCCGCCGAAGCGGGCGCCGAGCGCGCGGGCATCTCGCTGTCGATTCCCACCTGGGCGTTGGGCGGCGTGACCGTCGCCGCCGGCGTCAGCGCGTCGATCTTCGGCATCCTCGCCGGGCGCGCCGAGGCGTCGCTGCGTGAAGGCCTCGACGAAGCCACCGGCGTCTACCGCGGCACCCGGGCCCAGGCGCTCGACCAGAACCGCAACGCCCTCATCGCCAACGTGTCGTTCATCGCGCTCGGCGTCGCTGCCGTCGCGACCGCGGTGTTCCTGATCATCGACCTGGTGACCCAACCCGACGCCGCGCCGGCCGCGCAAGGTGCGCCATGAGCCGCCGTCTCCTCTTCGTTCTGATGCTGGGCGCCCTCGCCGTGAGCTGCCGAAACGTGGACCCGAACAAGGGCACCTTCTCGTGCGAGCAGGCCAGTGACTGCGGCAGCGGCTACCAGTGCCGGCCGCAGTTCTCGGGCGGCGGGCGGTGCTTCGCCGACGGCCTCTGCCAGGACGAGGAGCTCTGCAACGGCGTCGATGACACCTGCGATGGGCAGATCGACGAGGCCTTCCCCGGCAAGGACAGCGCCTGCACGGCCAGCCGGCCCGGCCTGTGCGCCGCGGGCAAGCAGGTGTGCACCCTCGGCGCGGTGCTCTGCCAGTCGCAGGTGATGGCGTCGATCGAGCGCTGCAACCTGCTCGACGACGACTGCGACGGCCAGACCGACGAAGACTTCGACCTGATGAGCGACGCCGACCACTGCGGCGCCTGCAACCGCGCCTGCCCCTCGGGCACCCGCTGCCGCGCGGCGACCTGCGTCGAGGCCCGCTGTGACGACTCCCTCGACAACGACTCGAACGGCAAGGCCGACTGCGACGACGAGGTGTGCTTCGGGTTCGACTGCAACTCGAGCGTCGTGCCGGCGAGCCGCTGCGGCTTCGCGCCCGTCGTTCGCGACAGCGGCGTGATGGACAGCGGCGTGATGGACAGCGGCGTGACGGACGGCGGCGTGATGGACGGCGGCGTGATGGACGGCGGCGTCGACGCGGGCCCCATCGACGGCGGCTTCGTGCGCGGCTGCTTCCGCCCGGAGGCGGTCTGCGACGACGGCCTCGACAACGACGGCGACGGCGTCGCGGACTGCGCCGATCCCGACTGCAACGCCATGCGCTGCTCCTCCAGCCAGGTCTGCGCCATGGGCACCTGCCCGGGGCCGGGATGAGCGGCGCCTTCATCCATTGCGTGGGCCGTTCGACTCAAGCGAGGCTTGGCGCCGTGACGCGCCTGGGCCTGCTGCTTCTCCTCTGCTCCTCGGCGGCGTCGGCCCAGCCCTTCCGAGTCAGCTTCAGCGCCGAGACGCTCTCGGTGCCGGGCAACCAGGCCGGCGACACCGCGCTGCTCAGAGACCCGCTCGGAGCGGGGCGCGACTACGCCTTCGGCTCAGACACCCAGAACAACGGCTTCTTCGGCTTCCTGGTCGACGGCGGCGCTGGTCTCTCGGTGGGCTTCGGCGCCGTGCGCGGCGTCGACGCGGTGCCCTTCGTCGAGAGCCTGCCGCTCGCGACGGCCGGCGGCCTGGTGGTGGTGAGCGCGTGGACCTCGGGCAACATCTTCTTCTTCACCACCGAGCCCGACGGCGGCATCGTCATCACGACCAACCGCCCCCTCGCGACCCCCACGCCAGGGCCGTTGGTGGTGGCTGACTTTCGCGACGCGGGCGCCCGGCTCTTCTCGAACAACGGCGGCCCTTCGCTGCAGCAGTGGCGCCTGGTGGAAGACGGCGGCCGCATCGACGCGCACCCCCTGGCCCCCATTCCCCTCGCCTTCGCCGCGAACGCCGTGGCGGCGTCGTCGGGCCTGCGCCGGGTCTACGCCTCCATCGGCATCGGCGGCGTCGTCGAGATCGACCCCCTCGCGCTCGTTCCGACGGTGGTGCCCGTCATCGACGCGGGGGTGCCCTCGCAGATCGTCGGCGGGCTGGCCGTCTACCCGCAGCGCGATGGGGGCGCGCTCCTCATCACCTCGGTGCCCGCCAGCGACGTCTTCCGCGTGTACGAAGCGCGCCCGGGCTCGGCGGTGCACCTGCTGGACTTCACCATCACCGCGCCCGACGGCGGCCGCCAGCTGCGCGGCGCCGACCACCTCGACGTGTGGCCCGGCCTCTTCGGCGGCCCCGACCGCGCGCCCCACTACGACGCCGGCGTGCTGGTGGTGTGCGACCGGCTCAGCGCCTTCGGCGCCAACTACAAGCTCATCCCGTGGAGGAGCATCGCCACCGCCGCCACGCCGCCGCTCCCCATCGACCTGCCGGGCTTCGTGCCGCCGGTGGTGGTGACGCCGCCCGAGCCGCTGCGCGTGCCGTGGGCCGTCGCCGGTGACCTCGACGGGAGCGGACCGCTGTCGTTCTGGCCCGGCCGCGACGCGCTCCTGGCCGGCGTCTCGGGGCTGTCGGCGCGCTCGGTCGTCGATCTGCGCGCGCGGCTTGCGCTCGACGCAGGCGTGGTGGTGGGCATCGACGCGGTGACGACTCCAGCGCGGCTGGCGGCGGTGGCGCCCGAAGGCCTCGTGGCGACGGCCAGCCGCGTCGGCGACGCGGGGCTCTTGAGCGTGTGGAGCGGCGAGGCCGATGGTGGGCTGCGCCGCCTCGCGAGCGCGCCGCTGCCCCTCGACCGCGCCGGCGCGGTGACGGTGGCCTCCCTCGACGACGCGGGCACGCTGGTCTTCGTCGCGGGCGCCACCTCGGCGCTCCAGGCGTTCCTCCTCGAGGCGGTCGATGGCGGCGCGCTCTCCATCACCGCTCGGCCTGACCTCGCGCTGCCCGCGGCGGGGACGGCGCTGGCGTCGGCGTCGGCGGCCCGCCTGCTCTACCTCGCCGCGGGCCGTGAGGGCGTGCTCGAGGTCGACGCGCTCGGAGGGGGCGTGCGCCAGCTCATCGACGCCGGAGCCGCCCTCGACGTCGCCACCGGGCTGGCGCTGTACCCCCAGCGCGACGGCGGCGCCCTGCTGCTGACCGCCGTCGCGGGCCGCGACCTCTTCCGCGCGTACCGCGTGCTGCCGGGGCCCACGGCCCTGCTCGCCGAGTTCCAGGTGACGGCCCCTGACGACGCCGGCGCGGTGGTGCGCGGCGGGGCCTGGCTCGACGTCTCGGCGGCGCCGGTGGGCCCCTTCGACGGCGGCGCCACCTTCCCCACGGGGGCCCTCGCCATCGGGAGCGCCTCGGGCGCCGTCCAGCTCGTCAGCTGGGCCGCCCTCGCCCAGGCGGTGGTGCCGCCGCTCCCGATCGACTCGCCGCCGCCGAGCGCGCCCGGCGGCGGCAGCGGCGGCGCCGGCGGCGGCTTCATCGTCCCCGTCGGCGGCCAGGGCGGCGGCGGTGGAGGCATCGTCGAGCCCCCGCCGCCTGGCTGCTGCAGTGGCGCCCCTTCGGCCTCGGTGCTCCCCGTGGCTGCGTTCCTTGTCTGGCTCCGGCGCTTCAACCGCCGACGCCCCCGCGATGATTGATTGACGTGAAAACGACCATGACTCCGCTCGCTCGTGCCCTGTTCTTCCTCGTCGCCTCTTCGGTGCTGTCGTGCCGCACCAATCAAGACAACCTGCGCCCCGACGCTGACGGCGCAGTGCGCATCACCCTCGTCGGCACCAACGACGTGCACGGCTGGGTGATGACCCAGACCGAGAAGTACCCCAGGGGCGTCATCCGCTACGGCGGCGCCGCCACCTTCGCCGGCTACCTGAAGCTCCTGCGCGAAGACAACCCGGGCGGCGTGCTGCTCGTCGACGGCGGAGACCTGTTCCAGGGCACGCTGATGTCGAACGTGACCGAGGGCTCGGTGGTCATCGATGCCTTCAACGCGCTCGGCTACGACGCCGCCGCCATCGGCAACCACGAGTTCGACTACGGCCCGGTGGGCCCGCAGACGCACCCCACCGACCCCTCGCAAGACCCCTTCGGCGCGCTCAAGGCCCGCATGGCCCAGGCGAAGTTCCCCATGCTGTCGACCAACATCTACGAGTCGAACTCGCGCCTGCGCCCGGCGTGGTTGCCCGGCGATGGCACCGTGATGCTCGAGCGCAAGGGCATCAAGATCGGCATCCTGGGCCTCACCACCCCGCAGACCCCCACCACCACCCTGCCCATCAACGTGGCGACCCTGCGCTTCGCGTCGCTGGGGCCCGAGGCGCTCACCAGCGCCAAGCGCCTGCGCGAGCGCGGCGCCGATCTCGTCATCGCGGTGGTGCACGCCGGCGGCCGCTGCGCCGAGAACAACGACCCGTCCGACCTGCACAGCTGCGACACCGAGACCGGCGAGGTCTTCGAGATGATGAAGGGCTTCCCCTACGGCACGCTCGACGCGGTGGTGGCCGGCCACACGCACGCGCAGATCAGCCACTTCGTCAACGGCACGCCCATCATCGAGAGCGTCGCGCTCGGCCGCTACTTCGGCGTCATCGACCTCTACGTCGACCCCGCCAGCCGCAAGCTGGTGCGGGAGAAGACCCGCATTCGCAGCGCCATCGAGATCTGCGAGACGGTCGACGCCGCCTCGGGCTCCTGCGACCCCCGGCAGCTCAAGGCCCGCGCCGACGAGGTGAACCCGGTGGCGGCGACCTGGCTCGGCAAGAAGATCACCCCCGACGACGCGGTGGCCTCGCTGCTGTGGCCCGGAGAAGCACGCGTCGAGGCGCTGCAGACCAAGCCGCTGGGCTTGACGGTGCCAAAGACGCTCGGCCGCAACTACGACGGCGAGAGCCCGCTCGGCAGCTTCCTCGCCGATGCCCTGCGCACCATGACGCGCGCCGACGTCTCGCTGCTCAACCCCGGCGGCCTGCGCGCCGACCTCGCAAAGGGCGCGGTCACCTACGGCGCGGTCTACGAGGTGCTGCCCTTCGACAACGCCGTGGCCACGCTCGACCTCACCGGCGACCAGCTCGTCAGCCTGGTGCGCGCGGCGTACTCGGCCAAGAAGGGCGTCTTCCAGGTCTCGGGCCTCGAGGTGGTGCTCGACCGCTGCCCGGGCCCCAGCCGGCTCAAGTCGGTGCACCTGCCCGGCGGCCACGGCGTCGACCCGAACATCCGCTACCGCGTGGTGATGCCTGACTTCCTCGCCCGCGGTGGCGACGGCCTGGGCCCGGTGCTGTCCACCTTCGACCCCCGCTCGGTCGAGTTCGGTGAGACGCGCGGCTCGAACCTGCGCGACGAGCTGGTGGACTTCTGGGTCAAGAACCAGGAGCCCTTCGTGGCCCCCGAGCCCGGCCGCATCTCGATGATCGGCGACGGCAAGGGCTGCACCACCGCCGACAGCCACCGCAACCCCTGAGGTGAGCGCGGAGTAACCCTCTATTCTTGCTCGCCAAGCACCGCCAGGGCCGGTATTCCGGCCTTGGCGCCCGGAGCGCGGCCTTCACGACGCGCACGGAATGCCAGCCCCTCGCGCTATGGTGAACGAGGCGGCCTGTCGTCATGGTCGACGTGAAGGTCATGCCGTAACGCAGTCTCGAGGAGGGCGTGGTGCTCTACAAAGTCACTCCGATGCTGACCCCGGCCGACGCCGGCGACGCCAAGCGGAAGGCGAAGGACCCGAACGCGCCGAAAGAGCCGCGCAAGCGCCGCAAGTCGGCGGTCTTCGACGCCGACGGGCACGAGGTGCTGATCACGATGATGTGCCTGAAGTGCCGGCAGATGAAGCCGCTGGGCATGTTCGGGCTGCGCAAGATGGCCGACGGCGCCATTCGCAACCAGCCCTGGTGCCGCGGCTGCCGCTCTGGCGCGGGCACCAAGAAGCCGAAGACCGACGCCACCACCGAGACCGAGACCACCGAGACGCCGGCCGTCGAGGTGGCTGCGGCCGACGACGCGCCGGCCTCGACCGCGGCGAGCCCCGTCGTCGTCGAGCCGGCCTCGGCGGGCTAGCCAAGGGCAAAGAAAAACCCCGCTCGGGCCTTTCGGACCGGCGGGGCATTTCCAGCCGCAGCGTGTGGAGGCGAACGGGATCGAACCGATGACCTTCGCATTGCGAACGCGACGCTCTCCCAACTGAGCTACGCCCCCAGATGAATCACCGACGGCGCCGCGGCGGCGGCCTGACTATGTGACGCATGGTGGCCTGTCAAGCGCGCCGCGATCGCCGACCAGCACCTTCACTTTTCCCTCACGAAGACGACCCTCCCGCGGGCGTCTTTGACA
Source organism: Myxococcus sp. (assembly GCA_014879945.1). Classification (GTDB taxonomy): domain Bacteria; phylum Myxococcota; class Myxococcia; order Myxococcales; family Myxococcaceae; genus Xiheimicrobium. Next base: position 418 of record JACSRE010000239.1, on the reverse strand, counting down.
TTTGACTCACTGCATTGCGGGTGCCAGAAACGCACGCTCTCCAGATGCCTCCCACGACGAAAACGTTGAGCCCGGCCGAGCTCGCGAAGCTGGAAGCAGCGTTCGCAACTGATCCCGCATCACAGGCGTACAAGCCCCTCGCCGAGGCCTATCTCGCGATGGGCCGGTACATGGAGGCGATGGTCGTCTGTAAGAAGGGCGTCAAGGCGCACCCGACGCTCGCTGACCCCCGCGTGCTGCTCGCGCGCGTCTACGCGGATCAAGGCAAGGACAAGAAGGCGCTCGAGGAGCTGCAGGGCGCGCTCGGCGTGGTCGCCACCGACAAGAGCGCGCTGCGGCTCACGGCCCAGCTGCAGTGGAAGGCCGGCGAGCGCGAAGGCGCGAAGGCCACCATCTGTCTCTTATACACATCTCCGAG
>JACSRE010000175.1 GCA_014879945.1 Myxococcus sp. | reverse complement strand
GCTTCCTCACCACCGGCGGCGGGGGCGTCGGCTCGAGCTTCGCCGGGCGTGGCGGAGGCGGAGGAGGACGGCGGAACGAGACGTCCACCGACTTCGCCTGCTCTACCGACGCGGCGCGCGCCGAGAGCACCGCCGTCACGGCGATGAAGCCGGCCACCACGGCCACCGCGGCGAGGCCCGCCAACACCAGGCGCTTGTCGCGCTCGGGGTCGACGTGCAGGCGTGAGGCGGCGGCGAACATGCTCGCGCTTCGTAGTGAGGCTGGCGCTCAGGGTGATGACGGCGCCGTCTCGTTTTCGTCACGGGTCGCCGTCGAGCCCGCGTCGGGCAGGTCACATCGGCGTCACGCCGCTCGGGCGTCGGCATGACGGGGCGGCCCGGGCTCGTCGTCGGCGCTGACGTCCAGTCGCATCGCGCGGCGACGGCCGCGGGCGACGAGGTCGCTCAGCGGCGGGCGCGGTGCTCTCGCCGAACCAGCCGTGGTGCAGGGCGTGCGTCGCGCCGGCGGCGAGGTGGCCGTGCCCGACCGCGGCGCCTCGGCACCAGGCCCCACCGCGGCGCAGTCGGAGCGCAGGCCCCGTGCGCGATGACCACGCCCGGCTCGGCCTCACTCCGGCGGCGGAACCCCCAGGCCAGGCGACGAGATGTTGGTGCGCACGTGCTGCCCCACCTCGAGCACCTGCGTCGGCAGGAAGAGCAGGAGCCGGAACAGCTGGCGGTAGGCGCGGTTGGTGCCGGTCTGCGGCTCGGCGACGACGTGGAGCCTGCCGCGCACCTCGACGCGGCCTCCGAAGCCTTGACGCAGCCACGGGCGCGAGCCGTCGGGCAGCGTCACCTCTCGCCACGTCATCGGCTTGTTGAGGCCGCCGTCGGGGTAGCGGTTGTCGAGGCGCCCCGTCGGCAGCGCGTCGTAGCGCGCGACGAAGAGCCCCGTGGTGGTGAGCGCGACGGGCCAGCCTCCCAGGTTCTCGTAGTCGAGCACCGACGCCGGCACGCCGCCGTCGCCGCCAGGCAACGCCTCGACGAGCTGAAAGCCGCCGGGGATCGAGAAGATGGTGCCGTCGCGGTAGCCCACCCGCGCGAGGCCCCCGCGGGGGTTGTCGAACCACACCTCGAGCGGCTCGGCGCCCGACAGACGCAGGGGCGTGGCGGTCCACCGCAGCGGCGCGCCACCCAGCTTGAACTCGTAGACGTTGCGCGAGGTGACGACGTAGCCGCGCACCCGGTCGACGCCGTTGGTGCCGATGGCGGTGCGCTCGAGCGCGAGGCTGCGAATGAGAATCGAGGGCTCGGGGGTCAGCTGCGCCGACACCTCTCCCTGGCCACCGGGTGTGTTCCCCGTCTGGGTGGCTGAGACGAAGTACAGCGAGTCGTCGGCGGCGACGACCATCGAGACGAGGCCCCCGTCGGCGCCGGTCATGCCCTCGCCGCGCAGCGCGCGCTCGATGGGCGCGCCCCGGCCGTCGATGAGCCGGGGGCCGAAGCGGGTCGCGAGCCCGCCGCGCCCCGAGAGCGCCACCTGCACCAGGCTGCCGTCGGCTGCGACGACCCAGCCCTGGCCTTCGCCGATGAGGGCGACGATGCGGCTGCTGACCTGCGGGGCGAGCGCCACGAAGCCGCGCCCCGAAACGGCCTCGAACACCCCAGCCGAGGTGAGGGCGATGAGGCGCTCGGCGCCGGCGCGGCGGTCGGCCTGCGCGACGTCTTGCGGCACGCGGTCGAGGAAGAACGGCACGGCGCCGCCGATGGTCTGCCCCACCCACACCTGGCCGTCGCGGCCACCGGCGATGAACCCAGAGGGGCTCGCGAAGTCCTGCACCGCCTGCGCCGGCATCGCCCGGGCGTTCAGCGAGACGCGGCCGGTGTCGAAGGGCGGCGCCACCTCCTCCACGGCGCAGGCCGTGTCGGGCCTGTTCGACTCTGCGCCACGAACGCGGCGAAGGCCCTCGACCGCACACAGCACCTCGACGAACGGCCCCATGGCGTCACGGCCCGGCGTGAAGGCGAGCGGCGCGAGGCACGGGGTGCAGTCACTCCACGGAGACCCGACCTCGAAGCTGCCGGCGCTCCGGGTGACGGTGAAGGTCGACAGCACCGGCTCGCCCCTGGCGGAGAGCACCGCGAACACCGAGCCGCTCGGGTCTGCGGCCAGGCGCGCTGGCGACGTGAAGGCGCCGGGGAAGAACTCGAAGCCACCGTCGAGGGTGCGCGCGCGCAGCCCGTCGGCGGACAGGGAGACGACGGTCCGCTGCCGGCTCAGCGGCGCCGGGAAGGCGGGGCCGGGCACGAGGTCGAAGTGCGGGCCCGTCGTCGCGAGGGGGAACTCGACGAACTCCTCGAGGGGGCCGGCTGGTCGCACCGTGCCCAGCCGCGTCGAAGGCGCGGTGACGACGCCGATGGTGTTGACGACGCCGAGCTCGAGCGAGCGCAGCCGCGAGGCCTGGAGGGCGCTCATGCCGTCGCGCACGCGGGTGCCGGCGCTGCCCTCGTGAAAGACCTGGTTGCTGGCCTCTCGCCCCACCACGACGGGCGGCAACAGCGGGTTGGCGCGCGGGAGCAACACCACGTCGCTGAGCTCGGCCGGCCCCGGCGCGCCGAAGGTGAGGGGCCGCGCCTCTCTCGGGTTGAGCTCGAAGTACCCCTGCCCCGAGTGCACGACGAGGCGGTCGGTGCCCTGCACGCGCGCCACGAAGTCGACCTCGCTGGTGATGAGCTCGGGGTGCAGCACGCGCCCGGCGTCCACCGTCGCCGAGAAGTCGGGGAAGGTGGGCAGCCCCTCGAACTGCGGCCCCTCGTAGCGAAAGCGCTGGCACCGGTTCTCGACGCCGCACACGTCGCCCGCCGAGCAGACGGCGTCGCGCGCTCCGGGCGGCTGCGAGAAGTCACAGGGGAAGTCGTTGCCCGGCTCGGTCAGCAGCCCGGAGCAGGCCGCCGCCAGCGCGAGCGCCCCGGCCATCAGTCGTCGCCTCATCACCAGAACCTCCCCACCAGCGCGAGGCCGTCGAAGGTGGGCACCAGGTGGGCCGAGACGCGCGCCTCGGCCGGCGGCATGAAGACGAGCCCCAACACCGTGACGAGGGCGCCTCCCGCCAGCAGCCCGGCGGACAGCCACTTCTGGCGGGTGAGCGCGTCGTTCTGCGCCACGTAGAAGGCGCGCTCCCTCAGCGCCGTTCCCGTGCAGCGGCCGTCGTCGGGCACGCCGCCGGGGCAGAGCTCGTCGTTGAGCTGGCCCTGCTGGGTGAGGGTGACGACGCCGTACACCGCGCCAGCGAGGAAGGTGGCGCCCCCCACGGTGAGCAGGGTGATGGGCAGCGCCCGCGACGGCGGCGGCGGCAGCGGCGAGCCGGTGGCCTCGGCGGCGACGTAGGGCACCAGCGCGCGGAGCTCCTCGAGCGACGAGGCGAGCCGGTTCGAGCGGCCGATGGCGCGGGCCCTCGAGGCGTCGATGGTCTGCAGCGTCAACTGGTACGCCGTGCCCACCCGCGAGAGCTGGCCCGAGAGCACGAACGGAGCGGCGAGCGCGTCGCCCAGTGACGCGCCGCACGCCTCGGGGTTCGCCTCGCAGACCCCGAGCAGTTGCCGCTGCCGCTCCGCGCCGAGCGCCGTCTCGACGTCACGGGTCGAGATGAGGTCGAACAACGCGCGCGAGGCCAGCGCCGCCACGATGGCGTCGGTGAAGGCGGCGGCGTCGTTGGGCGAGACGCCCTGCGGCTGCAGGCTCAGCACGGCGAGCCGTGGCCTCTGGTCGGCGGCGACGACGACCTTCGCCGGCGCGGCGGCGGGCTCGACGATGGGCTCGACGATGGGCTCCGGCGCGGGCGGCGGCGGGGCGACGACGGGCGGCGCGACGACCGGCGCTGGCTCCGGCTCGGTGAGCTTGCCCTTCTTCGTGGGCTTGCCCTGCGCGCCGGCGAGCGACGCGGCCAGCACGGCCACCACACAAACGACGAGGCGGGGGGAGGTCGGCACGGGCCGAATCCTCCCTCTGGGCGCGGGTGATGACCACCATTCCGCTCGCCAGGCGAGGTGCCTGCGCGCGGCGCGTCAGATGTCGAGGTTCACCACGCGCACCGACTCCTTCTCGATCCACTCGCGGCGGCGGTCGACGTCGTCACCCATCAGCTTGCTGAAGACGTCTTGCGCTTCGATGAGGTCCTTCACCTTCACCTGCAGGAGCGTGCGGGTGGCCGGGTTCATGGTGGTCTCGGCCAGCTGCTCGGGGTTCATCTCGCCGAGGCCCTTGTAGCGCTGAATGTAGAGGCCCTTCTGCGCCTCTTCGTAGGCCAGCGCGAGCACGTCCTGGTAGCTGTGCGCGGTGTGGCGCTTGAGCTCGTCTTCGCCGTCGCCCCTGGCCTTCTTCGGGTCGCCGATGCGCAGGGTGTAGGGCGCGGGGCCGAAGGCCTGGAAGGCGTCGCGCAGGCTGACGAGCTCGCGGTACTCGGCGCTCACCAGGAAGTCGGTGTCGAGCACCGTCTCGCGGAAGGCGCCGTTGACGTCTGACTTGATGATGAACTTCTTGCTGCTGTGCTGCGGGTCGTCGCGGCGCTCGACGCGCATGCGGTCGATGATGTCGGGGTAGCGCTCCTCGAGGTACGCCTGCACCTTGTCGAACTCGAACTGCGCCGGCGTCACCAGGTTGCCCTCGTCGTCCTTCACCGAGGGCGCCGCGTCCTTGAGGGCCTCGGGCGTGAAGTTCGCCGCCTGCACGATGGCGTCGACGACGCGCTTGTCCTTGCGCAGGGCCATCTTCTCGAGGCGCTTGTTGTAGAGGGTGACCTTCTTGAGCAGCTTCTTGAGCGCGTCGCCGGTCAGCTCGCCGGTGGACAGCTCGAGGGCCGCGCGCTCGGCGGCGCGCTCGAGGAGGAAGTCGCTGCGCGCGTCTTCGTCCTTGAGGTACCGGTCCTTCTTGTTGAGCGTGACTTTGTAGAGCGGCGGCTGCGCGATGTAGATGTAGCCCTTCTCGATGAGCTCGGGCATCTGACGGAAGAAGAACGTCAGCAGCAGCGTGCGAATGTGCGAGCCGTCGACGTCGGCGTCCGTCATCAAGATGATGCGGTGGTAGCGGGCGTCTTCGGGCTTGTAGCCCTCGTTGTCGTTGCCCGCGCGCACGCCGGTGCCGAGCGCCGTGATGAGCGTGACGATCTCGTTGCTGGTGAGCATCTTCTCGAGGCGCGCCTTCTCGACGTTCAGGATCTTGCCGCGCAGCGGGAGAATCGCCTGGAACTTCGACTCCCGGCCCTGCTTGGCCGAGCCGCCTGCCGAGTCGCCCTCGACGATGAAGAGCTCGCACTCCTCGGGCTTGTTGGAGCGGCAGTCAGCCAGCTTGCCCGGCAGGCCGCCGCCGGTGAAGGCGCCCTTGCGCACCGTCTCGCGGGCCTTGCGGGCGGCGATGCGCGCGCGGGCGGCGTCGCCGATCTTCCCGACGATCTTCTTGGCGTTGCTGGGGTTCTCGTCGAGCCACTGGCCGAGCTGCTCGTTCACCATCTGCTCGACCAGGCCCTTGATCTCGGAGTTGCCGAGCTTCTGCTTGGTCTGCCCCTCGAACTGCGGGTTGGGCAGCTTCACCGAGATGACGGCGCCCAGGCCCTCACGCGCGTCGTCGCCGGTGGGCTGCTCCTTGATGTCCTTCCAGAGCTGGCCGCGCTCGGCGTAGGCGTTGATGGTGCGGGTGAGCGCCGCCTTGAAGCCCGACAGGTGGCTGCCGCCCTCGGGCGTGTTGATGTTGTTGGCGAAGGTGTAGATGCGCTCGTCGTAGCCATCGTTCCACTGCATGGCGATCTCGAGCGAGACCAGGTCCTTCTCGGTCTTGAAGAAGATGACCTTCTCATTGAAGGCCTGCTTCCCCTTGTTCATGAACTCCACGAACGTGGTGATGCCGCCCTCGAACTTGAAGTCGTGCTTCTTGTCGGAGCGCTCGTCGGTGATGGTGATGTGCAGGCCGGCGTTGAGGAACGCCAGCTCGCGCAGCCGCGTCGAGAGCGTGTCGAAGTCGTACTCGCTGACCTCGAAGATGGTGGTGTCGGGCTTGAAGGTGACGCGGGTGCCGCGCTTCTCGGTGACGCCCACCTCGCGCACCTGCCCCTGGGGCACGCCGCGGCGGTACGTCTGGTTGTAGACCTTGCCGTTGCGCTGCACCTCGACCGTCATCAACTCGGACAGCGCGTTGACGCACGAGACGCCGACGCCGTGAAGGCCGCCCGACACCTTGTAGGCGCTGTTCTCGAACTTGCCGCCGGCGTGCAGCTTGGTCATCACCACGTCGAGCGTGTCCATGCCGGGCACCGAGGGGTGCGGCCCCACGGGAATGCCGCGGCCGTCGTCGATGACGGTGATGGAATTGTCCACGTGGATGAAGACGTGCACGCCGGTGGCGAAGCCCGCCAACGCCTCGTCGACCGAGTTGTCGACGACCTCGTAGACGAGGTGGTGCAGCCCGCGCACGAAGGTGTCGCCGATGTACATGCCCGGCCGCTTGCGCACGGCCTCGAGGCCCTCGAGCACCGTGATGCTCGCGGCGTTGTATTCGGCCGGCGTGTTGGCAGAAACGGTGGAAGGAGCGGCGGCGGGGGCGGGCTGCGAAGTCGATTCCATGAACGGTCCGATGCAGAGGCGAGACGGCCTCTGTCATGTAGCATTTCGGGCCGCAGGATCGGTGGGTTTTCGCCCGCCGAAAACCAGCCGGAAGACCAGTGATTCCGATGGGCTACAGAGGCGAAGCCGCTCCCGTTTTCAGGGCCCGAAACGCACCGCGCGGGCCCTTCACTTCGGGGCCAGGAGCCGGGCGATCTCGGCCTCGTCGAGGGCCACGAAGCGGCCTCGCTCGGCCTCGAACAACGACACCATCGTCTTGCCGATGTCGAACCACAGCGCGTGCAGCCGCACCTCGCCGCGGCGCTTGGCCACCGGCAGGTAGCTGGCCACGTGGTCGAGCTGCTGGAGCACGTTGGCCTGCGAGAGGCGGTCGACCTCGGGGAGGCTGGGGTCGATGAAGTCAGAGACGCTCAGGCGGGTGCGGGCGGCTTCGCCGTGCTCGAGCCACGCCACCAGGTTCGGGGCCAGGGCGCTGAGCTTCTCGCGCCCGTCGACGATGGCCTTCATCGCGCCGCAGTTGGAGTGGCCGCACACGGCGATGTCACGAATGCCCAGCACCTCGAGGCCGTACTCGATGGCCGAGGCCTCGCTGACGTCGCCGACCGAGAAGCCGCTCTTGCCCGCGGGCGCGATGATGTTGCCCACGGAGCGGACCACGAAGACGTCGCCCGGCTCCTCGCTGGTGAGCAGGTGGGGGACCACGCGGCTGTCGGAGCAGGTGATCATCAGCAGCTCAGGCGCCTGCCCAGCACCGAGGTCCTTGAAGAGCGGCCGCATCGACGGCGCCAGCTCGGTCTTGAAGTTGATGAGGCCCTTGAGGAGTCTTTGCATGGGCGCACCATAGTGACGTCGCCTCGACGCGACGACCGGAACGTGCGGCACGATTGTCCTTGCCACGCGTTCAGGTGTAACTCGCGGCGTCGGCGCGGGGGCTCCACACATCCATGATCTCCACACTCCTCATCGCTTCGCTGCTCGCCGCGCCCGCCGGAGGCCCCGCGAAGGGCGCCGCGACGCCGCCCGAGGCCACCGACCTCGCCAGGGCCAAAGAGCTCGTGCAGGCAGGCCAGCGCCTCTACAAACAGGCGCGGTACCCCGAGGCCATCGCGAAGTTCGAAGAGGCGTACCTGGTTCGCCCCCACCCGGTCATCACCTACAACATCGGCAAGTGCTACGAGCAGCTCGGCGAGACGGCGCGCGCGATGCGTGCGTACCGCGACTACCTGCGGCTCTCGCCCAACGCCGACGACCGAGAGACGGTCTCTGACGCCATCACCAACCTCGAGCGGCGGCTGCGCGAGAAGGGCCTGCAGCAGCTGATGGTCTTCGCCGAGCCACCGTCGGCGCGCGTGAGCATCGACGGCAAGGACCTGGGCAACCCGCCGGTGTCGATCGAGCTGATCGCCGGCACTGGCGGGCAACGCCCTCGCCGCGACCTCGATCAGCTTCAGGACGCTCGACGTCACGCAACCGACGGTCATCCGCACGGTGCCCGCCCACGACGCAGGGAACGTCGACGTGATGACCAACACCAGCGTCGTGTTCTCCGAGCCAGTGCGGCCGAGCACCGCGACCCTCTTCCTCTCGCCTGACGCAGGCTGCGCGCCGACGCTCGACACCAGCGGCACGCTCCTGAGCTGCAACAACGCGCCCCTGGCCCCGCTCACCAACTACGTCGTCACGGTGCCGGCGTCGGTGACCGACGCGGTCGGCAACCCCCTGGCGGCTCCCTACACGTTCGAGTTCCGAACCAGCGCCGTGGCAGACACCACCAGGCCCACCATCGTGTCGATCTCGCCCATGGACGGCGGGGTTGGCGCATCGACGATGGAGCCCATGGTGGTGACCTTCTCGGAGCCGATGGACCCGGCGGCGACCCAGAGCGCGTTCGCCATCAGCATGCCGACCGGCGTCACGGTCTCGTACTCGTGGTCCGTCGACGGCACGACGATGACCGCGACGCCCTCGGCGCCCTTCGCGTACGGCCAGGCGGTGCGCTGGCAGATCAACACCCTCGCCGCCGACCTCGCTGGCAACAGGCTGTTGACGCTGCAGTCCTTCGGGTTCCAGGTGCGGCGCTCGACGACGACCACGCTGACCCCCATCACCTGGGGCGGCACCGACGTCGGCGTCCCCACGGGGATGTGGGTTGGAGACAACGCGGCGAACCAGACCTACGTGGCCTTCCTCGTCTACACGCTGCCGGCGGCGCTCGAGGTGCTCAGCGCGTCGTTCACCGCGACCCAGAGCACGCCCGCAGGGGTGCCGTTCAGCGACGGCATGAACCCGCTGGTCATCGGCCTCGAGGGCATTCCGTACTCCGCGCCGCTCGACAGCTCCGAGGTGACGGCCACGCCTTTCTGCTTCGGCACGGTGCTCCAGTGCTCCGCCGCTCTGGGTTGCAACAGCTCCCTCGCCTTCTCGAGCAGCGCCACCGCCTTCACCAATACCCTCAGCTCGAGCTCGTTCGTTCGCGTCGTCAACACCGGGCTTGGGCAACCCAACCGCACCTTCGCGTTCCGGTTTCGCCGGCGCTCCACCACGGGCTTGTGCTCCCCCTTCGGCTCCGACAACGACAACGTGGGCGACTACGTGCGCCTGTTCGCGCCGACGGACACCCAGCCGCCCAGCTTCGTGGTGACCTACACCTACCCCTGATCAGCTGACCCATCGAGGGGGTCAGGACGCACCGGGCGCGGTCCTCTACGACTCCCGCGACGCGGCACAACCCGCCGTCGTCCGGAGTGATCGCACCGGCATGGCCCGTGCTCCTCGTGCTGCCATGGGTGGGCACCTCGCGGCGTTGACGCGTTCACAGGCGACGGTCTCCAATTCGCTCCGGGGGAGTCCGACATGAGCGCCAGGCTCACCCGCCCGGTGAACCCGCGCGCCGACGCCCTCTTCGAGGCCAGCGTCGATGACGTCACCATTCGGCGCAGCCGCATGTTCGCCTGGCTCATGGCGGCGCAGTGGGCCGCGGGGCTGCTGGTCGCCCTCACGCTCTCGCCGGCGGCGTGGCAGGGCCGGGTTCAGCCGACACACGCCCACCTGACCACGGCGCTCTTCATGGGCGGCCTGCTCAGCCTGCCCGGTATCGCCCTCGCGGTGATGCGCCCGGGCTGGGTGGTGACGCGCCACGTGCTGGCCGCCGCGCAGATGGGCTGGTCGGCCCTGCTGATTCACCTCACCGGCGGGCGCATCGAGACCCACTTCCACATCCTCGGCTCGCTCGCCTTCCTCGCCTCGTATCGCGACTGGAAGGTGCTGGTGACGGCGACGGCGGTGGCCATCGGCGACCACCTGACCCGCGGCCTGGTGTGGCCCGAGTCGGTCTTCGGCGTCGCCGACCCCGAGTGGTGGCGGCTCCTCGAGCACGCGTGGTGGTTGCTCTTCGAAGACGTGGTGCTGTTCGTGCTCATTCGTGACGGCCTGCGCGAGATGCGCGCGATGGCTGAGAGCCGCGCGGGGCTCGAGGAGGCGCGCGCGACCGTCGAGGCCAGGGTCGCCGAGCGCACCGCCGAGCTGGCCGCCAGCCGCGAGGAGCTCGAGTCCATTCTCGAGGCGACCGGCACGCTGCCGTGGCGCTGGGACCTGGCACGCCAGGCGTTCATCGAGGTCGGCGACCACGCCGATCGCCTGCTCGGGCTGCCGGCGGCCGAGTGGCTCCGGCCCGACTTCCTCGGCCAACGCCTCCACCCCGACGACGCCAACGCCGTACGCGAAGCGTGGGCGCAGGGCGCAGTGGCCGAGGCGCCGACCGGCGTGGAGTTCAGGGCCCGCCACCACGAGGGCCACTGGGTCTGGCTCCGCGCCAGCGTCGCGCCGCGCACCGCCCACGAGCCAACCCTCAAGGGCCTGCTGCGCGACGTCACCGAACACCGCCAGGTGCTGGAGGAGCTCGGCGACGCGCAGAAGCTCGAGTCGGTCGGGCGCCTGGCCTCGGGCATCGCGCACGAGATCAACACGCCCATTCAGTTCGTGAGCGACAGCATCCACTTCGTCTCCGAGGCGTTCTCCGAACTGCTGCCGTTGATCGCCGCGCAACAGGCCCTGCACGTGGCCGCGCTCGAGGGTGCGCCGACCCGGGAGCTGGCCGACGAGGTGACCCAGGCCGAGCAGACCGCCGACCTCGACTACCTGGTCGAGAACGTGCCCGCGGCGCTCGAGCGCTCGGTCGAGGGCCTCGAGCGGGTCGCGACCCTGGTGCGCTCGATGAAGGACTTCGCCCACCCCGACGGCAAGGAGAAGGCCCCCGCCGACCTCGTGCGCGGCCTCGAGTCGACGCTCATCATCGCCCGCAACGAGTTCAAGTACGTCGCCGACGTGCAGACCGACTTTCAGTCGGTGCCGCCCGTGACGTGCCACATCAGCGAGCTGAACCAGGTGTTCCTGAACCTCATCGTGAACGCGGCGCACGCCATCGGCGAGAAGGTGAAGGGCACCGAGACCCGGGGGCAGATTCGCGTGGGGGCGCGGGCGCTCGACGGCCAGGTCGAGGTCGCCATCTCTGACACCGGCGGCGGCATTCCCGACGAGATCCGACAGAAGGTCTTCGAGCCATTCTTCACCACCAAAGAGGTCGGCCGCGGCACCGGGCAGGGGCTGGCCATCGCGCGGAGCGTGGTGGTGGACAAGCACCAGGGAACGCTCTCGTTCGAGTCCACCGTCGGGGTCGGCACCACGTTCTTCGTTCGACTCCCCTGCCCCGCGGCCACCGCCGCGCGCTCCGAGGCCGCGTGAGCCGCCCCGCCACGACCCAGAACGAGGAGGCCCCATGAAGGGAGACCCGAAGCTGCTGTGCGTCGACGACGAGCCGGCCGTGCTCGAGGGCATGAAGATGAACCTGCGGCGACGCTTCGAGGTGCTCACCGCGCCCGGCGGCGCCGAGGCCCTCGAGCTGCTCGGGCGTGACCCCGAGATCGCCATCGTGATGTCAGACATGCGCATGCCGGGCATGGACGGCGCGACGCTGCTGGCGAAGGTGAGAACGTCGTTCCCCAACACGATTCGGCTGCTGCTCACCGGCCAGGCCGACCTCGCCTCGGCCATCTCGGCGGTGAACGACGGGCAGATCTTCCGCTTCCTCACCAAGCCCTGCGCGCCTCCTGCGCTGCTCGCGGCGCTCGAGGCGGCGGCCGAGCAGCACCGCCTGGTGACCGCCGAGAAGGTGCTCCTCGAGCAGACGCTGCGCGGCAGCATCAAGGTCCTGGTTGACGTGCTGTCGCTGACGAGCCCGAGCGCCTTCGGGCGCGCCAATCGCGTGAAGAAGCTGGCAGGCGAGCTGGCCGAGGCCGTCAACATGAAGGAGCGCTGGCAGCTCGAGGTCGCCGCGATGTTGAGCGATCTGGGCGCCATCACCCTGCCGGCCGACACCATCGAGCGCGTCAACACCGGTCAGCCGCTGGCCGAGAAGGAGCTCGGCATGACGAAGCGCGCTGCGGAGCTCACCCAGCAACTGCTGGGGAACATCCCCCGCCTCGAGGTGGTGCGCGCGATTCTCAGCGGCGCCGCCGTCACCGCGCCGTGGAAGCCGCCGGCGGCCGAGCAGGCGCTCGCGGACCGCACCACCGCAGACCTCGGCGCGCAGGTGCTGAAGGTGGCGTTCGACTTCGACTCACTCGAGGCGCAGGGCCAGCCGACCGGCGCCTGCGTGGACCTGATGCGCTCGCGCGCCGACCGGTACGACCCGGTGGTGCTGCGCGCCCTCGAGAAGGTTCGCGCCAGCAGCGAGGCCCACCCGGAGCTGCGCGAGGTGAGGCTCGCGGCCCTGCGCGTCGGCATGGTGTTCGCGAGGGACGTACGCATGACCTCGGGCGCGCTGCTGGTGGCGCGCGGCTACGAGGTGACGCCGGGGTTCCTCGAGCGGCTCCGCAACTTCAACGCCGACAGCGTCCAGGAGCCGCTCCAGGTGGTGCTGCCCTCGTCGAAGCCAGGGGCCCTCACCGCCGCGGCCTGACGTCACGGCCTCGGCGCGCGGTCGAGCCCCGCATCGAGCATCGACGCCGGGTCCTCGAGCGGCTCGAGGTGCGTCGTCACGTGGCCGTTGGGGAGCAGCGCCAGCATCTCGACCTCGAGGCGCTCGGCCAGGTCGTGGCCCTGCTGCACCGACCAGCTCCCCGGCACCAGCACGTGCAGCGTCACGAAGGCGCGGTTGCCTGACTGCCGGGTGCGCAGCGCGTGGAAGTCGAGGCCCTGCTGCCGGTACCCGACGAGCAGCGCCTCGAGCTTCGCGAGCGTCTCGGCGGGCAGCGCGCTGTCCATCAACCCCGCCGCCGAGCGCTGCATCAGCTTCCACCCGGTCCACACGATGTTGGCGGCCACCACGAGCGCGATGACGGGGTCGAGCCACAGCCACCCCGACACGAAGACCAGCCCGACGCCCACCATCACGCCCGCCGAGGTCCACACGTCGGTCATCAGGTGGTGCGCGTCGGCCTCGAGGATGACGGAGTGGTGCTCGCGGGCCACCGACGCCAGCACCCTCGCCGTGACGAAGTTGATGACCGACGCCGCCGCCGAGACCGCGAGCCCGACGCCGACCGCCTCGAGCGCGCGCGGGTACACCAGGCGATGCACCGCCGAAGCCGCGATGCTCACCGCGGCGAGGAAGATGAGGAAGCCCTCGAAGGCGCTCGAGAAGTACTCGGCCTTGCTGTGGCCCCACGCGTGGCCCTCGTCGGGCGGCTCCTCCGAGAGCTTCATCATCCACAGCGCCATCAGCGCGCCCGCGAGGTTGACGAAGGACTCCAGCGCGTCAGAGAGCAGCCCCACCGAGCCCGTCAGCGCCCACGCCGCGCCCTTGAGCGCGATGGTCGCGACCGCCGCGGCGATCGAGAGCCACGCAAAGCGCTGCAGCGACGGGTTCCCGCTCACGGCGCCGATGGTGCACGAACACCGGCGGCGGGTCGAGCAGGCATCACGCCCGCTTCGTCGGCGCGAGCCCGTCGAGCCACAGCAGCGAGACGCCCGCCCCCACCACCGAGAAGACGAGCGCGGTCGGGTGTGGCTCGAGCAGCGGCCCCTCGCGAGCGATCAGCGCCGCGACCACGCCGCCGACCAGGGCCCCCGCGACGCCGGTCGACATCACCAGCGTGGTGCTGACCAGCCGCAGCCTCGGCTTCACGAACCGCATCACCATGTTCACCACCAGCCCGGTCAACGCGAAGAGGATCAAGCTCATGTCGCCTCCTGCCCCCAGGGCTGCGCAAGGAGCGGACCGGCTGCGACCCCTTGAAGTCGCGGCCCCCGGCCTCACCAGGCCCTTCATCCTGATGCGGGCCCCCGCTCACTGTGGCGCCGCGCCTACGAGGGCCAGCCGAGCTCCTGGTCGGCCTCTTCGTCGGGCAGGTCGATGATCAGCACCTCGGCCTCGGTGGCCGCGGTGATCGACACGACGCGCTCGTGGCTCACCGCCGCGCCGTCGCCGGTCGAGAGCCAGTCGCCCTGCACCGCCGCGTCCCCGCTCACCATCTGCACCCACGCGACGCGCCCCGGCTCGAGCGCCCGCGCGACGTGATGGCCGGGCTCGAGGAACGCCGAGTACACCCGCACGTCCTGATCGAGCCTCAACACCCCCTCGACGGGCTCGTGCGAGGCGACCAGCTGGAGCGCGCCTCGTCGCTCCGCCAGGCTGAAGCGCCGCTGTTCATGCCCCGCCACCAGCACGTTCGACGGCCGCAGCCCCAGGCGAAACACGTGCACCCACTCGGTGCTCGAGGCGTTCACCTCACGGTGCCGGTGCTGGCGCCCCGAGGCCACGCGCTGGAACTCACCCGCGCGCAAGACGCCGGAGCAGCCCAGCTCGTCGACCCACGCCAGCGCCCCCTCGTGCACGTAGGTGAGCCACTCCACCGGCCGGTGCGGGTGCCGGGGCAGCTCCGCGCCGGGCGGCAGCCGGTCTTCGTCGAGCTCCTCCAGCACCGAGAAGCCCGAGAGGTGCGGCTGCCCCGACTCGGCGAACGGGTAGAAGCTGTGCCAGACGCCGGGGCTCGTCAGCTCATCGACGTGTCTGGAGTTGGCGCGACGAAGGGTGATCATGGCTCGTCTCCTGTCAGGTGACAGTCGAGCGAAGCATTTTCGGGGCCGTCACCAGACTTCAGCGAGTTGGCCGTTTCTCGACGCGACCCATCTCGTCTGCGCCATCAATCTGGAGTAGGCCTGCAGGACTTCGACGGGGGGGCTCGTTGGAGAAGAGAGCGAGGTCGCCATGCGCGCCGTCGACTTGGACCATCGTGAGTTCTTGCAGCTCGAAGCTGGAACGGGGCTGATCCACTTCGCCGGAGAACGGGCGCTGCTCATCGACGCCGTCGCGATGGGCCTGCTGCGCAAGTACCTGGTCGACGGCTTCGGCGAGAGCGCCGCGCGCACGGTGTTGACCCAGTTCGGGTTCGCGCACGGGTGGCGAATGGCCGAGGCGCTGCGCGCGCAGTTCGCGTGGGACGACGAGACCGAGTGGGCGCGCGCCGGCAGCCGCCTGCCCACGCTCGAGGGCCTGTGCTGCTTCGACCCGTCCTCCGAGGGGCCGCTGTCGAAGACCGGCGCGTTGATGTCGGCGTCGTACGAGGCCGAGCAGCACCTGCTGCACTTCGGCCGCGCCACCCACCCCAGCTGCTGGATGCTGTCGGGCCTGCTCAGCGGCTACCTGAGCTGCAGCACCCGGCGCGAGGTCTTCGTGCTCGAGGACCGCTGCCTCGCCAAGGGCGACGCCGCGTGCCACCTCCTCGGCCGCACCCGCGAAGAGTGGGGCGAGCAGGCCGCCGACGAGCTCACCTTCTTCGACGAGCACAGCCTCTCTGACGCGCTGGCGGTGTCGCTCAAGCGCGTCATCTCGACCCTCAAGGCGGCCGAGCAGAAGCTGCACCACCACCACCGCGCCTTGAGCCACCTCGCCGTCGACGAGCTGGCGCCGCTGGGCCTGGTCGCCCGCAGCGCCCCGATGCGAAAGGTGGTCGACCTGGCCCGACGCGTCTCGAAGGTCGACGCCACGGTGCTCATCACCGGTGAGAGCGGCTCGGGCAAGGAGCGCATCGCGCGGCTGGTGCACGACCACTCCAACCGGGCCTCGGGGCCCTTCATCGCGGTCAACTGCGGCGCCATCACCGAGACGCTGCTCGAGAGCGAGCTCTTCGGCCACGCGCGCGGGGCCTTCACCGGGGCCTCACACGAACGGCCGGGCCTCTTCGAGGCGGCCCACCACGGCACGCTGCTGCTCGACGAGGTGGGCGAGGTGTCGCCGGGCATGCAGGTGAAGCTGCTGCGCGCGCTGCAGGAGCACGAGGTGCGGCGCGTGGGCGAGAACAAGAGCCGCCCCGTCGACGTGCGCATCATCGCCGCCACCAACCGCGACCTCTCGGCCGCGGTGGCCGCGGGCACCTTCAGGCAAGACCTCTACTACCGCCTCAAGGTGGTCGAGCTGCACGTGCCGCCGCTGCGTGAGCGCCGCGACGACGTCTTGCCGCTGGCGCGCCTGCTCCTCGAGGGCGCCGCGCAGCGCATGAACCGGCGCATCACGGGCTTGAGCCCCGCGGCGGCCGACCACCTGCTCTCGTCGCCCTGGCCGGGCAACGTCCGGCAGCTCGAGAACGCGATGGAGCGTGCGGCGGCCCTCGCCCAGGGCGACCGCATCGAGGTCGACGACCTGCCCGAAGACGTGCAGCCGGGGCCCGCGTTGCCCGCGACGACCATCGGCACCCAGGTGCGCCACCTGGCGGACATCGAGCGCGAGTACATCCTCGCGGCGCTCGCGCTCAACGGCGGCAACCAGACGCGCACCGCGCACCAGCTCCACATCGGCTCGGCCACCCTGTACCGAAAGCTCAAGCGCTACGGCGTGCTGACGCCGAGGCGGCCGACGCTGCAGAGCTGAGCGACGGTTCGCGGCGCTCCGGCGTGCGCTGCGCGACGGTGCGGCGCCCCGGCTCGGCCCGACAGCGCTCCAGCGTGCTGGGCCCAGGCAGGCCGGCGCTCCAGCGCGGCGCGAGGCTTGCGTCGCCCGCCGCGCCGCGTACGACTCGGGCGCATGAGGGCCTTCTTTCAGGTGACGCTGCGCACCGTCGACGTCAACGCCGCCCGGCGCTTCTACGCGGCGCTCCTGGGAGGCGGCGCCCTCGACGTCGTGGAGCTCCACGAGCAGGCCCGCTCGCGCGGCGCGCCCCCGCACTGGCTGCCCTTCCTCGAGGTAGACGAGGTGGGCCTCGCGGCCGAGGCGTTCATCGCCCGGGGCGCCCAGGCGCTGGGGCCGAGGTGGGTGAGCGCGGCCGGGCTCGAGGCCGCCGTGCTGCGCGACCCGGGTGGCGCGGTGCTCGCGCTCGCCAGGCCGCCCCCGGGCGCCCCACGCGCCGCCGCTCCTGGCGTCGCCTGGTACGGGCTCGTCACCGCCGACGTCGAGCGCGCGCAGGAGCGCTACGAGGCGCTGTTCGGCTGGGCCTTCGAGCCGCCCCGAGCGCTCGGCGCCCTCGGCGTCTTTCGCCCGTTCGCCTGGGAACGCGGTGGACCGCAGGTGGGCGCGCTGACCGACGTCGCGTCACACCCCGGCGCGCACCCGCACTGGCTGGTGCACTTCCGGGTGGGCTCGCTCGCCGAGGGCCTCGAGCAGGTGATGCGCGCGGGCGGCGCGGCGCAGGGCCCCTTCGCGACGCCGTCGGGAGACCTGGTGGCGGTGTGTGAAGACCCACAAGGGGCCGCCTTCGCGCTCCAGGAGCAGGCGCCCGGCCCGCCGACCGGGTGAGGTGACACTTGACGCTCGTGCCCGCGCGGCAAACAGTCCGCGCCGATGCGCGCGAGGTTGAGCCGGCTGTGGGCACGACTGCGCAGGCTGATGCCGCTGCGGTGGGCTGGCCTGGTGCTCGGCGGCGCCGCGGCGCTGGCCCTGCGGGTGAGCGAGGCCGAGGTCGACCACGTGCTGCGGCCGGTGGCGCTGGTGGCGCTGGCCCTGGTGGCGGCGTGCGTGCTGCTGGTGACGGTGTCGACGCTGGTGGTGCGCCGCCTCGTCCGGGGCCAGGCGGTGGGCGTGCCGCCGGAGCTCCCGTCGGGGGCCGAGCTCACCACCTCGTTCCGCGTGCCCGACGTGCGCAAGCTGGGGCTGCTCGACGTGTCGCTCGAGTGGGCCACGCCGCCGGGGTTCTCGGTCTCGCTGGTGCGCACCGAGGGCCGGCTGGGGGAGCGCATCAGCGCGCTCGAGCGCGGCCGCCACGACCTGCTGGTGCGGCGCTTCACGGTGGAGGACGTGTTCGGCCTGTCGGCGCTGTCGTTCGAGGTGTCGTGGCCGCTCACCCTGCGCGTCACCCCCGTCGCGGCGCCGGTGAGCGCGAGCCTGGCGGCCTCGCGGTCGAGCGGCGACGCCTGGTCGCACCCCTCGGGGCGCGCCGAGGGCGACCTCGTCGAGATGCGCTCGTACGCGCACGGCGACTCCATGCGGCACGTCCTGTGGCGCACCTACGCGCGCACCCGGCGGCTGCTGGTGCGCATGCCCGAGCGCGCGGTGGCGCCGGAGCCCCTCAACGTCGCGTTCCTCATCGCGGGAGAGGGTGACGAGCCGAGCGCCGGCGTGGCGCGGGTGTTCCTCGAGCAGGGCCTGCTCGGGCCCGACTTCGTCTTCGCGGCCGACGGCGCGCTCAAGCCGGTGACGCGCGTGCCCGAGGCGGTGGAGCAGATCATCGACTCGGTGCGCGTGCGCGCCGACGGCGCGCTGGGCCTCGACGGGCTGGCCAACCAGGTCGAGGCGCACCGCCTCGGGGCCTGCGTCGTCTTCGCCCCGCCCATCGACGGGCCGTGGAGAGAGCGCCTGGTGGCGATGAGCCGGCGCCTCTCGGTGCCCGCCACCGTCGTCATCGGCTTCGACGGCGGCGACGAGACGGCGCCGAAGCCGCGCCTGCCGCAGTGGCTGTTGCGCGAAGACGTCGAGGCGAGCCGCGCCGCGGCCCTGGTGGCGCTCAAGTCGGCGCTCGAGGCCGACGGCTTCCCCGTGCGCATCATCCACCGGCCCACCGGGAGGCTGGTGTGACGACGACCGCGCCCCGACAGAGCCGCGCGCTGGCGACGCTGCAGGCCCTCATCCTCCTCGCGGGCGCGAGCTTCTTCCTGGTGCCCATCGCGACGACGCTGGGGCTGCTGGCGGCGCTCTCGGGCATCGGCCTGGCGTGCCTGCTGTCGTTCCGCTTCGCCTCGCAGCTGAAGCTGGGGAGCGCGCTGGGCGCCGCGCTGGGCGTGGTGCTGCTGGGGCTGGGGCTCCAGAAGGCGCTGCTGGCCGTCGCCCTGCCCTTGCCGCCGGGCTTCACGCTCACCTTCGCCGACGCCGTGTCGCTGGGGCTGGTGGGGCTGGGCGCGACCTTCGCGGTGCGGCTGTTGGCGGCCCGCGTGCCGGGCGCGTCGGTGCTCGAGTTCGCGCTGGTGGTGACGGCGGTGGCGCACGCCTTCGCGGCGCACCGGCACGAGCGCATTCACCAGCCGCGCGTGTTGAGCGACTTCGCGTGGATGAACGGCGTCGACCCACAGACGCTGCTGGCGGGCCTGGGCGTGGTGGTGGTGGTGCTGGCGGCCCTGCTGCTGCTGCGGGTGAAGAAGGGGGCGCGCGCGGTGCTGGCGCTGGCGCTGCTGCTCCTCTTCGGCGTGCTGGCGCTGCAGCTCGCCCCTGAGCGCCCGGCGAAGAAGGTCGACGACAACGACCTGGGCCTCACCAAGAACGACGACGAGAAGAAGGACGGCGACGGCGAGGGCGACGGCAAGGGCGACGGCAAGGGCGGCGGTGGGGGCGGCGGCAAGAGCCAGAAGCCGCCCGACCCGGTGGCCATCGTGCTGTTGCAGGACGAGCTGCCCGAGACGCCGGTGCTCTACTTCCGCCAGGCGGTGCGCTCGCGGCTGGTGGGCGACAAGCTCGAGCAAGACGACACCGGCCGCTTCGACGCCGACGTGCCGACGGGCGTGCCCACGGGTGGCCCGCTGGTGGTGGCCTCGCCGCAGGCGCCCGGGCTGCACCAGACGTTCGACACCTCGATGTTCCTGCTGGTGGACCACGCGCAGCTGCCCGGCCTGGGGCACCCGAGCGCGCTGCAGCTGCTCGAGAACCCCGACCCGCGCCGCTTCGTCACCGTCTACGACGTGAAGTCCCAGCTCCTCACCCGCCCGATGGAGCGCCTCTTCGGGCGTCAGGCGCTGCCGGCGGCGTGGAGCGACGAAGAGCGCGCGCACTACACCGCGGTGCCCAACGACCCGCGCTACCGCGAGCTGTCAGACCAGATCGTCCGTGAGGTGGACCCGCGCTTCGTCGGCGACGACGTGATGAAGGCCTTCGCGCTCAAGCAGTACCTGGAGAAGAAGGGGTTCTACAGCCTCAAGCAGAAGCAGCTGGTGGGCGACGCGCCGACGGCGCAGTTCCTCTTCGGCGAGATGAAGGGCTACTGCGTGCACTTCGCGCACGCCGCCACGTTCCTCCTGCGCAGCCAGGGCATCCCCGCGCGGGTAGCGCTCGGCTACGGGGTGCAGACGCAGCGGCGCGGCGCGGGCTCGGCGGTGCTCATCTACGGGCAAGACGCGCACGCCTGGCCCGAGCTGTACCTCGACGGCGTCGGCTGGGTGACCTTCGACATCAACCCCGAGGCCTCCGACGAGCCGCCGCGGCCGCCGATGGAGCAGGAGCTGGAGGTGGTGTTCGGCGAGCTGGCCCGCAAGGAGCCCACCACCCAGCCCCTCGCGCGCGCCCTCTCGATTCCCTGGGGCCGCGTCGGCCTCGCGGCGCTGCTGGGCGTGGTGCTGCTGGCCTACGCGGTGAAGCTCGGCCGGCGGCTGAGCCGTCGCTCCCACGCGGCGGTGTACCGCGGCATTCTCGACTGGCTCTCGGACGTCGGGCAGCCGCGCCACTTTGGCGAGAGCCGCGAGCGCCACGCGGCCCGGCTCGCGCGCCAGGCGCCCAGCTTCGCGCCCCTCACCACCGCGCACCTGCGCCTGGCGCTGCGCGGCGACGACCCACAGACCCGCTCGGAGTTCGACGCGCTCGCGAAGGCGACCCGCGCCGAGCTGCGCGCCAACGCGCCCTGGGCCGTACGCGCCAGGGCCTTCTTCAACCCCATCGGCTGGTGGTTCACCCGATGACCACGCCGGAGCCCCACATGAGCAACCCGATTCCGAACGAGACGGCGCCGAGCCCCTCTCCCGAAGCCTCCCCGGCGCCAGGCGCGCTCGACGTCACCCGCCCCGTCTCGACCCTCGACGACGTGCGCGCCGTGGCCGGCCGGCTGCGCGACCGCATGCGCGACCAGGTGATGGGCCGCGACGACATCATCGAGCTGGTGCTGGTGGCGCTCTTCGCCGACGGCCACGTGCTGCTCGAGGACTACCCGGGCTCGGGCAAGACGACGCTGGCCAAGTCCCTGGGCCACTCCATCATCGACGACCTGCACCACGACGACATCGCCGACTTCCGCCGCGTGCAGTTCACCCCCGACCTGCTCCCGTCTGACGTCACCGGCGTGATGATCTTCGACACCGCCACCAACACCTTCACCTTCCGCCGCGGGCCGCTGTTCGCCTACGTGGTGCTGGTCGATGAGATCAACCGCACCTCGCCCAAGGTGCAGTCGGCGCTCCTCGAGGCCATGGCCGAGAAGCAGGTGACGGTGGACAACACCACGCACCCGCTCGACGAGCTCTTCTTCGTGCTCGCGACGCAGAACCCGCTCGACGCGGTGGGCACCTACCCGCTGCCGATGGCGCAGCTCGACCGCTTCCTCTTCAAGCTCTCGATGAAGCACATCGACCGCGCCTCGGAGCTCGAGGTGCTGCGCGCCTGGGGCACGCCGCGTACGCCGAAGGCCCTGCCGAAGGTGCTGCGCGCCGACGTGGTGGCCAGCCGCAAGCTGGTGCGAGAGACGGTGGCCTGCGACGAGCGGGTGCAGGAGTGCCTGGTGGACGCCGCGCGGCTGCTGCGCGCCGACAAGCGGGTGCGGCAGGGCGTCTCGACGCGGTGCCTGGTGCAGGCGATCCCCGCGCTGCAGACCCTGGCGGTGCTGCGCGGCCGTGACTTCGTGTCGAGCGAGGACCTCGAGACGCTGGCGCCGGTGCTGTTCGCGCACCGCCTCGAGCTGGCGCCCGGCGTGGTGGCCGGCGCCCTCATCAGCGAGGTGCTGAAGGCGCCCATCGAGAGGCTCTCGCGGCAGACGCTGGGAACGACGTGATGACGCGCGGCCTGCTCCTGAGCGTGCTGTTGTCGGCGCCGGCGCTGGCCGCGTTCGCCGACTCGTTCACCGCCGAGGAGCACGCGCTCCTGCGCGAGCTCGACGGCCGGCACTTCATCAAGGCCCGCCGCGCCGCCGAGCAGGTGCTGGCGAAGGACCCCGACTCTTTCGTCGCCACCTGGGCGATGGCGCGCGTGCACCATGACGAAGAGGGCAACCACGCCCGCGCCCTCTACTTCCTCAAGCGCGCGGCCGAGCTGCTCGACGACCGCGACGACACCTGGGGCATGAACGTGCTGCTCGAGGAGTACGACATCGTCTTCGAGATGGCGCGCAACGAAGAGGCCCTCGACGTGCTCGCCCGCTACGAGCGCCGCTACGGGCCGCCGCCGCCACAGCTGCGGGTGTGGCCGCTCTTCAAGCTGGGCCGCGTCGAAGAGGCGACCGCCGTCGCGCAGCGGCTCTCGGGCTCGAAGGACAACGCCGAGCGGGTGTGGGGCTACAACGGGCTGCTCAGCATCGCCTTCGAGCAGCACGACCGGCAGCAGGCGCTCCACTGGGCGCTCGAGGGCGTGCGGGCCACCAACGAGAAGAGCTGCACCATTCTGCTCAACGCCGGCGGCACGGCCTTCACCAACTTCGACCTGCCGCAGGCCGAGGCGCTGATGCTGCGCGCCGACAAGGCGAAGGACTGCACGGCGACGCCCTTCGACCAGCTGGCGGTGCTGGCGATGCTGCAGGGCCAGCCGCAGAAGGCGCTCTCGTCGCTCCAGACGGCGCGCACGAAGTACGTCGAGAAGCGCTACCGCCCGCAGTTCGCCCTCGTGCGCCGCGAGGTGCTGTGCGACCTGCTGGGCGTCCTGGGGAAGGAGCCCGAGGCCCTCAAGCAGGCCACCGAGCTGGCCCGGCAGCCCGCGCGCACCGGCATGACGAGCAGCCCGGTGAAGGTCGAGCGCATGCGCCGCGCGCTGCGGCACGCCTACGCGCTCGACGGCCAGGTCAAGCGCCTCGAGGAGCGCGCCTCGTACGGCCCGCGCCTCACCGGGCTCGCCGAGGTGTCGGCCGAGCTCACCACCACCCTGGCCACGCGCTGGGAGGTGCGGCGCGCGCTGCTGCAGCTGCTCGCCGAGGACGACCGGCTGATGTTGGTGATGCGCCCCAACTTGAGCGACGTGGGCGACTGGGCGGCCTGGCGGGTGGGCGACCTGCACGACGTCGTCGGCAGCGGCGTGATGCGCACGGGCCTCGCGCGCGCGCGGGAGCTCGACGCGACGTCGCCTCAGGCCGCGGCCTTCTTCGACGCGCTCGAGGCCGAGGTGGCGCTGCGCGGCGGTGACGAGGAGAGCGCCGCGACGCTGGCCACCTCGGCGCTGGCGGGGTTGCCGCGCGAAGAGGCCCTGGTGCGGTGGCGGACCCACGCGGTGCGCGCCGAGGCGCTCCGGCAGGCCGGGCGAGACGGCGAGGCGAAGGCCGACTGGGACGTGGTGATGCGGCAGTGGCCCACCATCCTCCGGGTGCTCGACCTGCGGCTGCCGGTGTCGGTGTCTGACGACGGCTCGAAGCTGGCCGACGAGACCGCGGGCCGCCTGGCGCGCTCGCGCCGCTTCCGGGTGGAGGACGCGGCGCCCTTCAAGCTCCGCGTCGACGCACAGGGCAACGGCGTCGTCATCTGCCTCACCGACACCGCGGGCTCGCGCCTCACCTGCAGCACCGGCGACACCGCCCAGGCGGCGCTCGACACGTTCCACGGCGACGCCTTCTCTCCCAAAGTCTCGCTCACCGACACCGACCTGCGCAGCCTCGACGGCAGCCCGGTGCGGGTGTCGGCCGACGAGGCCCTCAAGAAGGTGCTCGAGCCATGAAGCGCGTGCTCCTCGTCGTCTCCCTGCTCGCCTCGATGGCCGTCCGCGCCGACGGCCCCGGCGAGTGCCTCGCGCGCGGCGGCGTCTGGAAGCAGGAGCCGGCGCCCGGCGGGTGTCTGGTGCGCGGCAAGCGCGACGGCGTGTGGAAGGACGTCGGGCCCGGAGGCCAGCCGCTCGACGAGTCGACGTGGAAGGCCGGCAAACGAGACGGGCCCAGCGTGACGTACTTTCCGAACTGCCAGGTGCGCGCGCGCGGCCCGTGGCTCAACGGGCAACGTCACGGCGAGTGGACCGAATGGGCGCCCGACGGGAAGAAGGTGTCGTCGGGCCGCTACGAGAAGGGCGTTCGCGTCGGGGTGTGGACGACGTTTCACCCCACCAGCGGCGAGAAGCACCTCGAGGGGCCCTACGTGTCAGGCCAGCCGAACGGCACCTTCCAGGAGTTCCTCGTCACCGGCGAGAAGTGGCGCGAGGCCGAGTTTCGCGGCGGCGAGCGCGCCGGCGAAGCCCCCGACGCCTGTCGCAAGCTGGGCGGCCGCTGGTCCGTCGAGGTCGAGGAGCCCGCCGAGGGCTGCCTCGTCGGCAAGCAGCGCAGCGGCGCGTGGAACACCTACGACGGCCACGGGAAGCTGCGCTCGATTCGCACCTACTCGAAGGGCGCGCTCAACGGCCTCTACCGGGAGTTCCACCCCACCGGCGAGGTGCTCCGCACCGGCATGTACCTCGACGGGCTGCCCGAGGGCGTGCACGAGTTCCGCAGCGTGAAGGGTGAGGTGTTCGGGCGCTCCACGGTGCGCAGCGGCACCGGCGAGTGGAGGGCGTGGCACCCGACGGGCAAGCTGGCGATTCAGGGCGCGTACCTCGAGGGCTGCCCCGAGGGCCGCTGGCAGCTGTGGGACGAAGAGGGCCAGCCCATCGTGCAGGACACCTACCGCGACTGCAGGCGCAACGGCCTCTACGTCGACTACCACGAGGGCGGCACGCCTCGGCGCTCCGGCAACTTCCGCGACGGCGAGGAGCAAGGCGAGTGGACGCAGAAGTGGAAGAACGGGAAGACCGAGTGGCAGGGCACCTACGAGCAGGGCGTGCGCGTGGGCGTCTGGCGCTTCTACCGGTGGGACGGCACGCCGTACCGAGTGGGGCCGTACGTCGACAACGAGCAGGAGGGCGACTGGGAGTTCTACTTCTCCAACGGCAAGTCAGAGGCGAAGGGCGCGTTCACCGCGGGCGCGCAGGCCGGCGCGTGGACGATGCAGTGGCCGACAGGCGAGCGGTGGCGCGAGGCCACCTACGTGCTGGGCAAGGAGCAGTCGGCGGGCGCGGAGCAGTGTCGCGCGTGGGGCGGAACGTGGGCGCCCGACGTCGAGAAGGGCACGCTGGGCTGTCAGGTGTGCCGCGCGAAGAGCGACGACACCATCGCGTGGGTCGGCGTCGGCGTGTGGACGTTCTGGCACTCCGACGGAACGCTCGAGAAGCGGGGCGCGCTGGTCGAGGGCAAGCCCACCGGGCGCTGGGAGTACTTTCACGACAACGCGCAGGTGATGCTCGAGGGCGACTTCGATGGCGGCATCGAAGAGGGCACCTGGCGCGGCTTCTATCGCTCAGGCACGCCGCGGGTAGTGGGCGGGTACGTCGCCGGGCGGCCCGAGGGGGAGTGGACGAGCTTTCACCCCGATGGCGGCGTGCTGTCGGTGGGGAACTACCTGCGCGGCGAGAAGGTGGGCCGGTGGAGGTACTTCACCAAGGCGACGCCGGAAGAGGTCGTCTACGTGCCCGACGCAGGAGCGAGCCGAGCGCCTGACGGCGGAGCGCCGCGCTGAGGCCTCACGTCGTCGCGCTCCAGCAGCAGCGCCAGCCAAGCCGTTCGCGCCCCCTCGGCGCTACGGGCACCCCACCCTGCTCGCCGCCGGGCTGACGAGGGCCGCCGCGTCGATGGTGCACGCGCCGAAGCCGTTGAGCCGAATGCGCCCCACCGCGCCGCCTCCGCCACCACCACCGCGGTTGTCATCGGTCCCCGCCATGGGCGTCGACGCGCCTGCGCCCCCGCTGCCGCCGTTGCCGCCGTTGTTCCCCGAGCCGCCTGGGGCCGGCGTGGCGTTGGCCGTGGAGCCGTTCGCGCCGATGCCTCCGCTGGTGTTGCCGTCGGCGCCTTCACCGCCGCTGCCGCCGTTCGAGGTCAACCGCGCCGTGCTCGTCACCGTCATCGCCGCGGCCTCGAGCAGCACCGCGCCGCCGCTGCCGCCTCCGCCTCCGCCTGACGAGTTCGACGTTCCCTGCCGGCCCCCGCCACCCGACGCCGACACCGTTCCGCTCACGCGCAGGCTCGACGCCACCGACACCTGAAGCGCGCCGCCGCCTGCGCCGCGCGCGCCGGAGCCGGTGGCGCCTCCGCCATTCCCGCCCGCGCAGCCGCCCCTGAGGGGCACCGCGGTGACGCTCCCGAACGCCACGCCCGCGGCCCCCGCCGTTCCCGCACTGCTGTCCCCACGCCCGCCGAGGGCGCCCGCGGTCCCGAAGCCGCCGCCGCCACCGCCTCCGCCGCGGGAGTTCGAGGTCGTCCCGTTCCCACCCGCCGAGGCGCCGCACGACGAGAGCGAGCCGCCCGCGCCCGGGGTGTCGAACACCGCGTTGCTCAGCAGTTGCCCCGAGATGGTGGCCGAGTCGAACACCGCGAGGATGACGGGCCGGCTCCCCTGCACGCGCAGGCTGCCTGCCGAGGTGACGTCGAGCGCGTACATGCCCAGCACCACCGCGTCGGGCCCGCCGTCTTGCGCCACCGTCACCACGGTGGGCCGCGGCTGCCCGCACCAACTCACGAAGGGCACCGCCGCGTCGGGAGACGAGTCGAACACCGCCGTGCAGTTGAGCGTCACCGCGCCTACCAGCCCCGCCGCGGCGACCACCGCCGGCGAGAAGTTGCTCGGCGGGTACGGGAAGGCCGGCGCCTCGCAGCCACCGTCGGCGCGGCAGGCCCCGCCATCGCAGCCCTGGTACGGCGCCCCGAGCGCGTACGCGCACCCGCCGTCGGCCAGGCAGGCGCCGCTCGCGACGAAGCACGACGACGGCGGCGCCGCGCAGGTGAACGAAGCGCCGCCGCCACACCCTCCGTCATCGAGGCAGCTCTCGCCGAGCGTGCACGAGTCTCCGTCGGAGCAGCTCGCGCCCGGCGTCACCGAGTACTGACACCCGGCGTCGAGGTCACACGCGCCGCCGCCGAAGCACGGCCCAGGCGGCGAGGTGCAGCTGACCGCCACCGCGTCGCAGGTGAGGCTCGCCGAGCAGGTGTCGTTCGTCGTGCACACGTTGCCGTCGTTGCACGCGGTGCCCGCCGGGAGCCCGGAGTAGTCGCAGCCACCGTCAGCGAGGCACGCGCCGGGCGCGCCGTAACAGGCCCCGGGTGGGCTGGTGCACGAGAAGGCCACGCCGGCACAGCCGCCGTCCGCCTGACAGGTATCGCCAGCGGTGCACGCGACGGCGTCGTTGCAGCCCGCGCCTGCGCTCACCTGGTAGCTGCACCCGCCGTCCATCGGGTTGCACACGCCGAACGTCGCGAAGCACTGGCCAGGGGAGGCCGCGCAGGAGACCGCGGCTCCAGTGCACGCGCCGACCGCGTCGCAGCGGTCGTTCGTCGTACAGGCGTCTCCATCACTGCACGCCGCGCCGGCGTCGAGCGGCGCGTAGGCGCAGCCCGCGTCTGCCTGGCACACGCCCGACGACGCGAAGCACGGGCCGGGCGGCGTGGTGCAGCTGGCCGTGCTGCCGCCACAGCCACCATCGCCAAGACAGACATCCGGCCCGGTGCAGGGGTCGCCGTCGTCGCACGAGGTCCCCGCGTCGACCGGGGTGAAGACGCACGCGCCGGTGACGGGGTTGCAGGCGCCAGCCGCCGCGCACGGGCCCGCCTGCGCCATGCACGAGACGGCCGTGCCGGTGCACGAGCCCGCGCGACACCGGTCTTGCGTGGTGCACAGGTTCTGGTCGTCACAGGCGCCGCCCTCACAGCTCGGCGCCGCGCAATCGGCCAGGGTGTCGCAGTCGTTGTCGAGGCGGTCGCCGCACACCTCGGCCGCGGCCGGGTTGACGGCCGCGTTGGCGTCGTTGCAGTCGGGCCCACCGCGGGCCACTCCCCGAAAGCCATCGGCGTCGCCGTCGAGCGCCGAGGGCAGCGGGCCGACGCTGAGCGACACCTGCGGCACTTCGTCTTTCACGAAGGCGCTCGCTCCGGGCGCGCTCTCGTCGTTGAACGCCTGCGGCGCCTCGCAGCCCTTGCCGACGAAGCCGCGCGCCGTCAGCGTCACCGCGCCCGTCAAGGCGTCGCTCGAGTACACCGCGAGGACGAGCCGGTCTTTGCGCGCGATGGGCTCCGACGTCACCTCGGCGCCGTCTGCGCCCCGGGCCACCACGCGGAAGCACGCGCTGCGCACGGCCGGGTCGATGTCCACCGTCACCTGAATCGCAGAACGGGAAGGCGGGCACGCCATCAGCGCGAGCGCCGGAAGGCACATCAACCAACGGCACCTTTGACGCTCCACCCACGCCTCCTTACGCTTGCTGGATGGGACTGCTTCGCCCGCTTGCCCTGTTCCTCATCGTGGCCGGAATCCCGGCCCATGCACAGGTCTTCGAAGGGCTCGACCTCACCCCGAAGAAGAAGCCGAAGACGCGCATCGCGGTGACGTTGACGGCGCCGGTGCCAGGCGCTCAGCTGTTCATCGACGGCGAGGCCGCGGGCGAGCTCCCCCTGGCCGAGAAGGTCGTCAAGCCGGGCGACCACGCGCTGAAGGTCGAGCGCCCGGGCTACCGCACCATCGAAGAGACCGTCACCGCGGCCGCGGGCAAGAAGACCGACCTCAGCTACACGCTCGAGCCCATCGGCGCGGTGCTCACCGTCGAGGCGAGCGCCGAAGGAGCGACCTGCGCCATCGACGGGGCAGCCCCCCAGCCGCTGCCGCTGACCCAGGTGGTGGCCGAGGGCACGCACGCGCTGGTCATCGCCGCCGACGGCTTCAAGTCCGAGAAGCGCACCATCGAGGCGACGCTCGGCGCCGACCTCAAGGAGTCCTTCACCCTCACCGTCGGGGAAGATCGGCCGACGCAGGTGAACCTCGAGCCGCCCGAGACGGACAACGACCTCGAACTCGAGCTCACGCCCGGCAAGAAGAGAGCCGAGGGCACGCCCTTCTTCTCACGCTGGTACGTGTGGGCCGGCATCGCCGCGGTGGTGGCCGGCGGCGTGGCGACGGCGGTGGCGGTGACCCAGGCGCCGAAGCCGACGCCCGACCCGACCGTCATCTGCGGCGGGCCGTGTGACGCGACCATCGGGTGGCCGGCGCGCTGACCGTCGTGACGGCCTTGCGTCGTGCAGCGGCGCGACACATCGTGCCGCGCCATGACCACCACCTCTGCCTCGTGGGACCGCTACTCGAAGCACCTGTGCGTCGTCGACTCGCTCGGCCTGATGCTCGACGTCTCGAAGATGCGCTTCTCCGACGCGTGGCTGGCCTCGATGCAGGCGCCGCTGGCCAGGGCCTTCGACGCCATGGGTGCGCTCGAGCAGGGCGCCGTGGCGAACCCCGACGAGGGCCGCAAGGTGGGCCACTACTGGCTGCGCGCGCCCGAGCTGGCGCCCGCCGAAGACGCCGAGGCGATTCGCGCCGCGCTGGCGCAGGTGAAGGCCTTCGCGAGGTCGGTGCACTCCGGCGTGGTGAAGCCGCCCGCCGCCGCGCGCTTCACCCAGGTGCTCCTGGTGGGCATCGGCGGCTCGGCGCTGGGCCCGCAGCTGGCGGCCGACGCGCTCGGTGAAGCGACCGACCCGATGACGGTGCACTTCTTCGACAACACCGACCCCGACGGCTTCGACCGCGTCTTCGCGAGGCTGGGCGCGCGCCTGGCCGAGACGCTGGTCGTCGTCATCTCGAAGTCTGGCGGCACCAAAGAGACGCGCAACGGCATGGTGGAGGCGCAGGCGGCCTTCACCCGCGCGGGCCTCGACTTCTCGAAGCAGGCGGTCTCGGTGACCGGCGCCGGGAGCGAGCTCCACAAGGTCTCCGAGGGCTGGCTCGCGCGCTTCCCCATGTGGGACTGGGTCGGCGGCCGCACCTCGGAGCTCTCGACCGTCGGGCTCCTCCCCGCGGCCCTGCAGGGCATCGACGTCGACGCCATGCTCGAGGGCGCTCGCCTCGCCGACGTGGCGACGCGCACCAGGGCCCTCTCGACCAACCCCGCGGCGTTGATGGCGCTGATGTGGCACCACGCGACGAACGGCCGCGGCGAGAAGGACCTGGTGGTGCTGCCGTACAAGGACCGCCTGCTGCTCTTGTCGCGCTACCTGCAGCAGCTGGTGATGGAGTCGCTGGGCAAGGAGAAGGACCTCTCGGGCGCGGTGGTGCACCAGGGGCTCGCGGTGTACGGGAACAAGGGCTCCACCGACCAGCACGCGTACGTGCAGCAGCTCCGCGACGGCGTGCCCAACTTCTTCGCGCTCTTCATCGAGGTGCTCAAGGACCGGCCCGGCGCCAGCATGGAGGTCGAGCCCCGCGTCACCAGCGGCGACTACCTGCTGGGCTTCCTCCTGGGCACCCGCGCCGCGCTCGACGAGAGCGGCCGCGAGTCGATGACGCTCACCGTGCCCGAGGTGTCGGCGAAGACGCTGGGCGCGCTCATCGCGGTGTTCGAGCGGGCCGTGGGCCTCTACGCGTCGCTCATCAACGTCAACGCGTACCACCAGCCTGGCGTCGAGGCGGGCAAGAAGGCGGCGACCGCGGTGCTGACGCTCCAGCAGCAGGTGCTCGACGCGCTCGACGCGACGCCGTCGTCAGCGCTCGAGGTGGCGGCGCGCGCTCGCACCACCGACGTCGAGACGGTCTTCAAGCTGCTGTCGCACCTGGCAGCGAATGGCCGGGTGGCGCGGGCTCGAGCGCCGCGGCCGGTCGACGACCGCTTCTCCAGAGCCTGAGCATCCTCGGCGCCGCGCCGCCCCTTCGAGCCGCGCAGGCGCTACGGCACGTAGGTGAAGCGCAGGCCCATGCCAGTGGCGACACCCGCGGTGTACGCCGCGCCCAGCGTCCCGCTCGCGTTCTCCACGCCGATGCTGGCGCTGCTGCCCGTCGCCGTCCCGATGTTGCAGTAGTGGTACTCGATGACGCCGGTCGAGAAGAGCTTGGCTTGAATCTGGGTGCTGGCGCCGAGCGGGTTCACCCACGCCACTGTGACGCGCGCGCCGCCAGTGGAGAAGGACTTCAGCTGCACCAACGCGCCGGTCGCGAGGGGGTTGTAGAGGTCGTCCCAATAGGGCGCGATGAACCCGTTGGGGGTGTCGACGTTGGGAATGGAGGCGTTCACGTACTCCGACGAGGACGTGCCGCTCGACGACGCATACAGCTGCAGCATGCCGTTGGTCTGCACGCTCGCGTAGCTGTACGACGTGCCAAAGAAGGTGAAGGGCGTCGGGAGCAGCGCCGGCGCGGTGCTCACGTCGTCACGGATGACGGGCGTCGTGCTGAGGGAGAGCAGGTCGAGGGCCCCCGTCATGTCGTCGCACGACGCGGCGGTGAGGGTGGCCACCGCGTACGGTCCACTCGGCGTGCCCCCGCCAGCGCCACCACCTGTGC
>JACSRE010000308.1 GCA_014879945.1 Myxococcus sp. | reverse complement strand
TACACTCTCTCCGTCGTCGGCAGCGTCAGATGTGTATAAGAGACAGGCGCCCTGGCGCCTGACGCTTCGCTGCGCCCGAACGAGGCCGTGCGCAGCTGCAACGGCCGCTTCACCTTCGTGCACCAGGGCGACGGGAACGTGGTGCTGTACGACGGCGCCACCGCGCGGTGGAGCAGCCGCACCAACGGCCGCAGCACCGGGACGCTGATCATGCAGGGCGACGGCAACCTGGTGCTGTACTCGTCCACCGGGGCGGCGCTCTGGAGCAGTCGAACGGCGGGGGCTCCCGGCGCCTTCCTCGCGGTGCAGAACGACGGGAACGTGGTGCTCTACGCCGGCGCGCAGGCGCGGTGGCAGACGCGCACCTGCTGCCGGTGACCCACCCCGCATTGCGCCCCGGCGCAAGGTAGCGGTAGGGGAGCGCATGCCTTCGAAGTTCCCGCACCCGTTCCTCCCGACCTGTCGGGCCGATCTCGACGCTCGTGGATGGGACGGCGTCGACATCGCCATCGTCTCGGGTGACGCGTACGTCGATCACCCGGCGTTCGGCCCGGTGCTGATCGCCCGCTTCCTCGAGGGCCGCGGGTTTCGGGTGGGGCTCATTCCGCAGCCGGCGTGGCAGTCGGCCGAGCCGTTCAAGGCGCTGGGCAAGCCGAAGCTCTTCTTCGGGGTCGCCGCCGGCAACCTCGACTCGATGCTCAACCGCCTCACCTCGCAGAAGAAGAACCGCAGCGAAGACCAGTACAGCCCCGGGGGTCGAACGGGCGCCCGCCCAGACCGGGCCTCGATCGTCTACGCCAACCGCTGTCGCGAGGCGTACCCCGAGGTGCCCATCGTGCTCGGCGGCATCGAGGCGTCGCTGCGGCGCATCGCCCACTACGACTACTGGAGCGACACCGTTCGCCGCTCGATCCTCCTCGACGCCAAGGCCGACCTGCTGGTGTTCGGCATGGGCGAGCGGCCGGTGTGGGAGATCGCGCGCCGCCTGCGTGACGGCGAGCCGGTGAAGGCCCTGCGCGACGTGCGGGGCACGGCGTTCCTCATCTCTGACGCCGAGATGAAGGCCCACGAGGCCGACCCCGCGACGCGCGCGGCCGATCGCAAGACGGTGGTGCTCCCCAGCTACGAGACCGTCTGCGCCGACATGACGGCCTTCGCGCGCATGTCGCGCGACTTCCAGATGGAGACCAACCCCGGCAACGCCCGGCCCCTCGCCCAGCGCCACGGCACGCGAGGCGTCTTCTTCAACCCGCCCGCCAGGCCCCTCGAAGACGGTGACGGGGGCGGGGCAGGGCAGGCGTCGGTGGCGATGGACGAGCTGTACGATCTGCCCTTCAACCGCGCCGTACACCCCATGTACGGCAACGAGGGGGTGCCGGCCTTCGAGACGGTGAAGCACTCGGTGGTGGTGATGCGCGGCTGCTTCGGCGGCTGCTCGTTCTGCTCCATCACCGAGCACGAGGGGCGCGTCATTCAGTCACGCAGCGAGGCGAGCGTGCTGCGCGAGATCCGCGCGGTCCGCAGGCAGGGCGACTTCCGCGGCACCATCACCGATCTCGGCGGGCCCACCGCCAACATGTACAAGCTCAAGTGCAAGAGCGAGGCGATCGAGTCGAGGTGCCGCAAGCTCTCGTGCGTGTTCCCGGGCGTCTGCGAGAACCTCAAGACCGATCACGGGCCGCTCGTGCAGCTGATGCAGAGCGTGCGGAAGGAAGAGGGCGTGAAGCACGTCTTCATCGCCTCGGGCGTCCGGTACGATCTCGCCGAGCTCAACC
The DNA here is from genome assembly GCA_014879945.1 of Myxococcus sp. Classification (GTDB taxonomy): domain Bacteria; phylum Myxococcota; class Myxococcia; order Myxococcales; family Myxococcaceae; genus Xiheimicrobium. The sequence continues at coordinate 5,966 of JACSRE010000308.1, read as the reverse complement.
CCGAGTACGTCAAGGAGCTCGCCGCCCACCACACCGGCGGCCAGCTCTCGGTGGCGCCCGAGCACGTCAGCCCCGGCGTGCTCGAGAAGATGAAGAAGCCCGGCATCGAGAGCTACGAGCGCTTTCAGACGATGTTCGCGTGCGCGAGCAAAGACGCCGGCAAGGAGCAGTACGACATTCCGTACTTCATCTCGGGCCACCCGGGCTCGTCGCTCGAGGACATGGTCGAGCTGGCGCTCTGGCTGAAGAAGAACGGCCGCCGCCCGCGCCAGGTGCAGGACTTCATCCCCACGCCGATGTCCATGGCGGCGGCGATGTACTTCACCGGCCTCGACCCGATGAAGATGGAGCCCGTCTACACGGCGCGCGGCCTCAAGGAGAAGCGGCTGCAGAAGGCGCTCCTGCTGTACTGGAACCCCGAGCACTGGGAAGACGCGCGCGAGGCGCTCACGCAGGCCGGGCGCACCGATCTGATCGGCCACGGCAAAGACGCGCTGGTGCCGCCGGGGAGCGGCGCGCCGTCGTCTCTGAAAGAGAACGCCCGGGGTCGCCCGCCGGCGCGCTCCTGACGGTGCCCCTGCGTCTCAACCCACGATGATGGCGCAGCCGATACGCTCGGCCATCGCGTTCGAGCTGAGCACGCGCGCGACGGCGCCCGTCTCACCCATCGCGTCGTACGCCGCGGCGATCAGCTCGCCCAGGGTCAACACCGCCGCCACCTGCTTGGCGCGCCTGCGGATTCGTGGCATCGGACGGCGGGCCTGGTACCTGGTTCGTTTCGACATGATTGACTCCTCCCGAGCGCTCACGAAGCAGGGCGCGTGCCACCCCGTTTCTCTCGCGATTCGGAGGGCTTCCACCTTCCAGCGGTGGCTTGTTTGTGACCCCCCATCGGGTAAGGAGCCTGCGTGTCTCGCCGGTCCCTGACGCTCGCCGTTCTGATCTCGTGCGCGTCAGCGAGCGCCTATGAGAACGCGCGTCGCACCGAGGTGGACGGCGGCGTGCACGTGCCGGTGCTGACCAAAGCGCCGACCCTGGTGAAGCTCGAGGCCGCGAAGTACCCGGAAGCCGCCGAGAAGGCCGGGCTCGCCGCCAAGGTGCGCCTGCTGGTGACCATCGGCGCTGACGGGTTGGTGCCCGAGGCGAAGGTGATCGAGCCGGTGGGCAACGGGTTCGACCAGGCCGCCGTCGAGGCGCTCCTGAGGTCCACGTTCACCCCTGCCGAGGTCGACTTCGCCCCGGCGCCCGTTCAGATCGAGTTCGTCTACAACTTCTTCTTGAAGGTGGCCGAGGTGGACGCAGGTGTGCCCCAGCGCCTCGATGGTGGCTACGCGGGGCCGATGTCGCACCTGACGGGCCAGCTGTTGCTCCGCGGGAGCCGCAACCGCGCCAACGGCGCGACGGTCACCTGCGTGGAGTACCCCGACCGAATCGCGCTCTCGGACGAAGACGGCATGTTCGACCTCGAGGTGCCGCCGGGCCTGTGCACCGTGCGCGCGGTGGGCGCCGAGACCGAGATCTTCAAGACCACCGAGGTGCTCGAGCCGGGCGAGACCAAAGAGGTGAAGCTCTACTTGTTCCCGAAGGTGATCGGGTACCAGACGGTGGTGCGCGACAAGCGCGAGAAGAAAGAGGTCGTGCGCCGCACCCTCACGCGCGAGGAGCTCCAGAAGGTGCCCGGCACGTTCGGCGACCCGGTGCGCGTGATTCAGAACTTCCCCGGTGTGGCGCGCGCGCCCTTCATCTCGGGCCAGCTGATCGTCCGCGGCGCCAACCCGAACCAGACGCTGACCTTCTTCGACGGCGTCGAGATCCCCCTGCTGTTCCACCTCGCTGGCGGGCCCTCGGTGGTGAACGCAGAGTTCCTCGATCGCGTGGACTTCTACCCCGGCGGCTTCGGCGCGCGGTACGGGCGCGCGGTCGGCGGCGTGGTCGACGTGGCCAGCCGCAAGGGCGCGTCGGACACCTGGCACGGCGTGGCCAAGGTCGACTTCCTCGACGCCAGCGCCTTCGTCGAGGCCCCCATCACGAAGGACATCTCGATCGCCGCCGCCGCGCGCCGCAGCTACATCGACGTGCTGCTGCCGCTGGTGCTCCCCCAGGATCCACAAGGTGGCGCCATCACCATTCTGCCCACCTACTGGGACTACCAGGTGCGGCTCGACGTCGGGAAACGCCAGCAGCGCCAGAGCGACGGCAACTCGACCTTCTCGGTGTTCGCGTTCGGCTCGGACGACCAGCTCAAGGTGGTGGCCACCGGCGGCAACCGAAACGCCGACGTCGCCGTTCAGTTCCGCACGCTCTTTCACCGGCTCATCGGCAACTGGACGTACCGCCGCGGCAACGTGCAGTTCAAGCTGACGCCCTACGCCGGGTACGATCTCGCCTCGGTCAACTTCGGCGTCGCCAAGCTCGACGCCGACCGGTGGACGCAGGGGCTGCGGCAAGATCTCGGCGTCGATCTCGGCAAGTACGTCACGCTCCGCGCGGGCGCCGACATCTTCAACCAGGTGCTGGTGGGCAAGGCCGAGCTGCCGATCATCTCGGGCACCCAGTACGTCTCGTTCCCGGGCGCTGAACCCAAGACCGACGTGCAGCGCATCGGGCGCACGGTGCCCACCTTCGACGGCGCGGTGTACCTCGAGGGCGACCTCAAGCTCGGGCCGCTCACCCTGACGCCGGGCTTGCGGGCCAGCCACGCGCTGCTGGGCAAAGAGACCCGCAACGCCTTCGACCCGCGCCTGTGGGTGCGCTTCGAGCCGTTCGAGTCGACCACCCTCAAGGGCTCCATCGGGCTCTACACCCAGCCGCCCCAGGCCACCGACATGGAGCCGCCGCCCTTCGGCACGCCCTCGCTCGTTCACGAGAAGGCCTTTCAGGCCTCGCTCGGCGTCGCGCAGAAGATCACCGACGTCATCAACGTCGACGTCACCGGGTTCTACAACCGGCGCTTCGACAACGTCGTCTCGCCCGGCCGCCGCGTCGTCAACGAAGACGGCTCGGTCACTCAGAGCCGCTCCTCCAACGACGGCCTCGGCCGGGCCTACGGGGTCGAGGTGCTGCTGCGCCACGAGGTGACCAGGAACTTCTTCGGTTGGCTCGCCTACACGCTCTCGCGCAGCGAAGAGCGCCGGGCGGGCTCGTCGAGCGACTACGCGGTGACCAGCTTCGATCAGACGCACATCCTCACGGCGATCGGCAGCTACCGCTTCCCCTATGGCTTCGAGCTGGGCGCGCGCTTCCGCTACGTCACCGGCAGGCCCACCTCGCCGCTCATTCACGACGCCGACTTCCAGCGCCTCGACGCCAACCGCTACTCGAACACCTTCGGCATGTTCCGCTCGGCGCGCGTGACCGACTTTCACCAGCTCGACGTGCGCATCGACAAGTACTTCGTCTTCGAGAAGTGGACGCTCAACCTCTACCTGGACGTGCAGAACGTCTACAACCGCGCCAACGTCGAGGCGACGATCTACGAGTACCGCGGCCGCTACGGCGTCGACGTGCCCGGCATTCCCATTCTCCCGATCCTCGGGGTGAGGGGGCAGCTGTGAGGCGCTCGGTGCTCTCGCTGGTGCTGGCGCTGGCGGCGTGCAACCAGCCGCTGCCGAGCCCCACCGGCATCGTCGATCTGCGGGTGATCGCCGCGTCGTTCGAGCCGCCCGAGGTGTTGATCTCGCCCTGCGATCCACGGCTCCTGGTCAGCCTCGGCGCCGGCGGGAGCGCCAGCCAGCTGCCCCCGGCGCTCCTGGCGCAGCTGCTGGCCATCGGTCAGCGGCCCCTCACCTACCGCGCGCTGGTGGTGGACCCGCAAGGCAACGGGCGACCGCTCAGCTACCGGCTGCGCGCCTGCGCCAACACCGGCGATCGCGAGTGCGACAACACCGACGACTTCGTCGAGCTGCGCTCGGGCAGCCTGCCGGCGGGCGAGTGGGAGTTTCCCCTCGACGGCACCGCGCCCGAGAGGCCGCTGCTGGGCACGGCGTTGCTGCCCGACGGCCAGCCGCTGTTGCTCGAGGCGCTCACCCAGGACAGCTCGCGGGGCCTGGGCGGCATTCGCATTCCGGTGATGCTCGAGGTGAAGGCGAGCGACACCGACGAGCACATCTTCGCGCAGAAGCTGATGGTCGTTCAGTGCCAGTTCTTCCCGACGATGCGCCAGAACGTGACGCCGGTGCTGCCGGGCATGCTGCTGCGCGGCGAGCCGTGGCCTGAAGAGCTGGTGCCCGAGTTCAAGGGCTCGGCCGAGGTGGCCATGGAGCCCGCCGACTTCGCCGAGCTCGAGGAGCCGTACACCGTGCCCAGCCTCCAGCTGACGCCGGTGAACCTCGTCGAGAGCTGGAAGATCGCCTGGTACGCGACGCTGGGGCGCATGTCGTCGTTCGAGACGGGCGGCACCAACTTCGACGGCAAGACGGAGCGCCAGCGCAGCCGCTGGCAGCCCGACACCACGGTGAAGGAGCCGCGCGAGGTGACGTTCTACTTCGTGGTGCGCGACGGCCGCGGTGGCCAGTCGTGGCTCACCCGCCGCGCGAAGTGGACGCCCTGACGGCTCGTGCTGGAGTCAGCCCTCATGGCTCAGACCGCCTGCCCCTTCTGCGCGTATTCCCCGATCCGCCCTGGCGCCGAGGCGTGCCCGCGCTGTGAGCGGCGCTTCGTTCAAGACGTGCTCGACGACGGCGAGGCGACGGCGACCCGCGCGGGAGGGATCACCGGCGCGGTGACGGCCAGCCCGGCGCCCATCGCCGCCGCGCTGCTGGTGGGGGCGGTCGCCTGGTTCCTGCGCGTGCTCGACGTGCTCACCCCGTTGCGCGAGCCGGCGCTGCTGCTGGTGGTGCCGGCGTTGCTGGTGGCGGGGGCCGCGAGCGTGATGGCGGCCGCCGGGCCGGCCAAGCACGTGCCCGCGGGGCTCGGGGTGCTGTGCCTGGCAGCCGCCGGCCTGTGGACGACGCCGCACTGGCTCCCGACGGCCGGCTTCGCGGGCTTCGGGGTGCTCCTCATCATCGCCACCGTCTCGGAGCCCTCGTCGCTTCGCCTCAAAGGCGGCGCCGCGCTCGCCTCCCTCGCGGCCCTCGTCGGTCTCCTCGCGCTCGCGGTGCCGACCGCCCGGCGCCTCGACGCGCCGCAGGTGGCGTCGCTGAAGGACGAGCGGGTCGGGCTGAGATGGGAGCTGCCGGCCGGCTGGCGCGACCTCGAGCGCCTCGAGCGGCTGGCGCCTCCCGACGCGACGCCCCGTCGGGCGGTGCTGCGCGCCACCAACGGCGACGGCACCGAGGCCTTCCTGGTGCTCGACCGCGAGATCGCCGCCGACGGGTGCGCCCGCCTGCTCGCCGACCTGGGCACCGGCGTGGTGAAGACGCCCGACGAGGCCCCGCTGCCGTTCCCGAGGGGCACGCCGGTGCTCGAGGTGAAGCAAGACGTCGGCGCGGTGCGCGCCGCGTGCGGGGTGGGGCCCTCGGGGCTGGTGGCCATCGTGGTCAGCGCCACCGGGCCCGCGTCGATCGTCGAGGCGACGCTGCGCGTGTTGGCCAGCGGCGCGGTGGTGACGGCCGACCCGGCGGGGCCGTAGCCGTCAGAGCTGACCGAGGTAGGCGGTGAGCTCGCCGAGCTCCTCGGGCGTCAGGCTCGAGGTGTCGCCGTGACGCTCGCCACCGCACGCCGGGTCGTTGAAGCGCTGCTCCATCGTCTTGGCGCAGCCGTTGTGCATGAAGGGCGCCCGCCGCGAGAGCCCCTTGAGCGACGGCACCTGGAAGGCGTCGCCGGTGCCCACGTTGGAGTTGACGACCGACGTCATCAGGGGGCCGGTGTGGCAGGCGGCGCAGCCGGCCCGCTCGAAGAGCAGGCGGCCCTTCACCATGTCGACCGGCGCGGCGCGGGTGGGGGCCGGCGGCGCGGGGATCGCGTCGAGGTACCGGGTGAGCGAGGTGACGATCTCGGGGCCGGGCTGCTGGCCGCCCATGCGCGCG
>JACSRE010000349.1 GCA_014879945.1 Myxococcus sp. | reverse complement strand
CACGGTTCGCGTCGAGGGCACGCACGCCGCGGCCGTGCAGGGGTCGCCGTCGTCGGGGCACATCACCGGAGACCGGCCGACGCACGCGCCGTTGCTGCAGACGTCAATCTGGGTGCAGCCGTTCGAGTCGGTGCACGCGCCGCCCTCGTTGGCCACCGCCGTCTGGCAGCCGCCATCGCCGGGGTTGCACGAGTCTGCGGTGCAGGGGTTGTCGTCGTCGCAGGTGACGGGCTGGCCGGCGCAGAAGGAGCCGCCGTCGGCCATGGGCAGGCACACGTCGCTGCGGGTGCAGGCCTGGCCGTCGTCACACGAGGTGGTCATCGACACGAAGACGTTGACGCAGCCGCCTCCGGAGCACGAGTCCACCGTGCAGGGGTTGCCGTCGTCGCAGTTCACCGGCGTGCCGGTGCACACCACGCCGCCGTCGGGCCCCGCCGCGCACGAGTCGCGCGCGGTGCAGCCGTCACCGTCGGAGCAGCTGCGGCCGAGCTGAGGCGTGAAGGTGCACGCCATGCTCATGTCGCAGCCGTCATCGGTGCACGGGTTCAGGTCGTTGCACATCAGCCCACCCGTCGCGAGGCACTGGCCCGAGACGCAGCGGTCGCCCGTGCTGCAGGTGTTGCCGTCGCTGCAGGTGGTGTTGTCGGCGACGGGCGCGAACACGCACCCCACCCCGGCGTCGCAGCCGTCCGAGGTGCACTCGTTGCTGTCGTCGCACGCGAGCACGCCGGTGGGCTGACAGACGCCGCCCACGCAGCGGTCTCCGATGCTGCAGGCGTTGCTGTCGCTGCAGGGCGTGTTGTTGGGGAGCGACGCGGTGGTGCAGCCCGTGGAGGGGTTGCAGCCATCGACGGTGCAGGGGTTGCCGTCGTTGCAGCTGATGACGGCCCCGCCACAGGCGCCGCCACCGCAGAGGTCGTTCGAGGTGCAGGCGTTGCCGTCGTTGCACGCCACCCCATCGGCGTTGGTGGTGAAGCAACCGGTCGCGGGCGCACAGTTGTCGGTGGTGCAGGGGTTGCCGTCGTTGCAGTTGACGGCCACGCCGCCGCCACAGCCCCCGTCGCCGAGGCACACCTCGGAGCTGCGACACTGGTTGCCGGAGGAGCACGACGCGCCCATCGACACGATGTTTCGGCAGCCGGTCGCAGGCAGGCAACTGTCGGCGGTGCAGGGGTTGCCGTCGTTGCACGAGATGGTGGTGCCGACGCACGCGCCGGCCTGGCAGCTGTCGCTCTGGGTGCAGAGGCTGTTGTCAGAGCACGGGGTGCCGTTCATCACGTTGGTGAACCCGCACCCGCCGTCGGCGGTGCAGGAGCCCACCTGGCACGAGTTGGGCGCGGTGCAGACGACGCCCATGCCCTGGCAGATGCCCGACGCGAGGCAGACGTCGTTGCTGGTGCACGAGTTCCCGTCGTTGCAGGTGCCGCTGGTGGGCGTGTTCACGCACCCCGTCGCGTTCGCGCAGGTGTCGCTGGTGCACTGGTTGTTGTCGTCACAGTTGATGGTCGCCCCGGCGCACCCGGCGTCGGGCAGGCACTGGTCTGACGTGGTGCACGCGCTGTTGTCGTTGCACGCGCCGGTGATGGGCAGCTTCTCGCAGGCGCCGGTGGCGGGCTCGCAGCGGTCGAGGGTGCAGACGTTCGAGTCCACCGGGCAGGTGGCGGTGTCGCTGCCGCCGCAGCGCGTGCGCTGCACCATGCCGAAGCCGCCGACGAGCCACAGGTTCGCCGGGTCGTTGGGCGGGCCCTTGATCTCGAACACCGAGAACGAGGTGTTCAGCACCGGGTTGGTCGCGTCGAGGTTCCACGACATGCTGGGCGCGTCGTAGGTCAGGCGCCGGGCTCCGCAGGCCTCGCCGTTGACCCACACGGTGTTGGCGTCGGGGGCGTAGACGTTGATCCACCCGAAGCAGCCGCCGCAGGCGCCGAGGCTGGCGATGCGCGTCCACTGAACGCCGGCGTTCGTCGTCTGGTAGACGTCGCCCTCGGTCGCGCTCGCGCAGCCGTTGGAGTTGCTGGTGACGAAGAAGCCCACCGAGGCGTTGAGGAAGAAGACGTCGTTGACCGCGTGGCCGGGAGCGAGCGGTGGACCCAGGGCGGGCGCGCTGGTGGCGATCGGCGTGTAGCGGAGGAAGGGGCCTGCGCCACCATCGAGGAGCCGACCGGTGCCCACGAACACCTCTGAGCCGGTGGGCCTGGTGCTCAGCGCCGTGACGCCGGTCGTCGAGCCGGGGTCGATGTCGAAGCTGCCGCTGACCACGCCTGACACGTTGAAGAAGTAGATCCGCCCATCGTCGGCGCCCGCGACGAAGTCTCCGGAGCGCGCGCCCACCTCGCGGAACATCGGGCTCCCGGTCGGCACCGCGGCCTTGGTCCACACGTTCCAGTTGGTGCTCGACGCGGTGCAGACGGTGCCGTTGATGCCGACCGCCAGGCCAGCCGTCGCCGAGAGCGCGACCGCCGCGACGTCGACGCCTTGAATCGGGCCCGTGGTGGGCGAAGGGGGCACGCAGTACACCTCGTTCCACACGCCGGTGGTGGCGTTGCGCACGGCCATCACGCCCTCGGCGCCCGCCGCGACCGCGAGCACGGGGTTGGTGCCCGGCACGAAGTCGATGGAGAACATGCGCTGCCCGCTGGCGCCGTTGTTCGTCCACGCGTTACCGCGGTTGGTGGACTGGAGCAGCAGGCCGCCCTCACCCACGACGAAGACAGAGTCGCTGCTGGCCATCGTCGGGTCCGCCGCCACCGCGCCGCCCTTCAAGTCCCAGATGGGCGCGGCCGGCGAGACGTCTTGCCAGTTGCTCCCGTTGAAGCGCACCACCACGGGCCGCTTGTTGGGGTTCGTGTTGGTGGGCCAGCCGAGCGCGTAGCCTGCGGTGGCGGTGGCCGAGATGCTCGAGAAGTTCGCGACGATGGAGGTGTTCGGCGGTGAGGTGCTCCAGGCGCCAGCGACCCAGTGGCCGATGAAGTTGTTGTCACCGACGACCCAGACATCAGAGGCGCTCACGGGGGCCAGCGCCCGAATGACCGAGCCCACCGGCTGCGAACCGCTGACCTGCGTGAAGGTGGCCCCGCTGTTGGTCGAGACGAAGAGGCCGACGCCGTTGGTGGCGAAGACGGTCGTCGAGGTGGCGCCCGGCACGAAGGCGATGTCCCAGATGTTGCCGGTGACGCCGGTGGCCTGTTGCCAGGCGGTGGCCCCGCCGTTGCTCGTGTAGAAGACGCCCGAGCCGCGCGAGGCGATGACCCCCGTCATCGAGTCACGAAACGACACGTCGAGCAGGTTGACGGTGCCGACCGACGCGATGTTCGACCAGCCCGTGCCGGTGTTGCGCATCACCAGGCCGCTGTCGCCGACGAGGAAGGCGAGCGAGGCGCTGACCAGGTCGACGCCCCTGAGGTTGGTGGTGATGAAGGTGGGCTCGAAGAACCAGCTGCTGCCGTTCCATCGGAGCACCTCGCCCCGGTCGCCCACCGCCAGGGCCGCGTTGGCGTTGAGCGCGTCGGCGGCGTTGAGGTGGTTGCCCGTCGGGCGGCCGCGCTCCCACAGCCAGTGACGTTGGGCCAGGGCCGGCGTGGCGAGGAAGAGCACCGAGACGACGAGGAGCAAGCGCATGGTCAAGAGCCTCACAGGAAGCGCACCGCGGCCGTGGCGGCCCCGAAGACGTAGAAGGGCGGCGCGCCGGCTGGCGCGACGGGGAAGAAGGTGAGCGGCAGCTCGGCGCCCAGGGACAGCCACCGGAAGACGTCGAACTGCACCCCGGGCGAGAGCGCAACGCCCAGCGAGAACGCGGGCCCGAAGACCATCGGCACCTCGAGCGACACCACCGGCTTGAGCCGCCCCTCGGCGTTGAAGGGCACGAAGGAGCCGCGCACCACCGCGCCGCCGCCCTGCACGAAGAGCGCGCCGGCCGAGAACGACAGCGCGTGGCTGACCTGCACGCCCACCAGGGCGCTGCCGAAGAACGTGGTGAGGTCGGGGCTCGCCACCGGCACGCCGGCGTTGCCGCGCAGCATGGCGAAGAGCAACGGCGGGCGCTGCGGCTCGGGCTCGGCCACCACCACGGGAGGCGGCGGCGGCGGCGGCGCGGCGTCGACGCGGGGCTCGGGCTTCGACGTCACCGCGGGCGTGACGGCGGCGGCGGCGACCGGCTCCGGGCGCGCAAGGGGCCGCAGGTTGATGGTCATCTCGGTCGCGCGGGCCGTCTGCATCACGAAGGCGCGCTCGGTGGTCTCGTAGCCGTCGGCCTTCACGAGGAGCTTGTGGTTGCCGGCGGTGAGCTCGACCGACGCGGGCGAGTTGCCCAGCACCTTGCCGTCGACCTCGATGAGCGCGGTCACCGGGTCGGCGAACACCAGCAGCTGCTGCAGGCCCTTCTCTTTGAGGCGGCGCTCGAGGTTGGCGATGGCGTCGCCCACCGTGTCCTTGTCCTTCGCGTCGGGCGAGAGGCGCAGGTAGTCGCGGTACGAGCGCATCGCCTTCGGCACGTCGCCGAGCTGCTCGTGGCACTTGCCGATGTTGTAGATGATGACGGGGCTCGGCTTGAGCTGGAACGCCTCTTCGAACTTCACGATGGCGTCGGCGTAGCGGGCCTCTTTGTAGAGGCGCTGGGCCACCTTGAAGATCTCTTTGGCGCGCGCCGCGTCATCGGCCACGGCGGGCGCGGCAGGCCTGGCCTTGGGCGCGGCGCCCAACGCCACCAGCGCGCAGAGCAAGTGTGCTGACATCATGAACCCATCCTTTTGGAGCGCCCCCCGGGGCTACTCGAGGTCCTTCAAATCGTTGGTCTGCTCATAGTCGAGGTCCTTCAAGTCACCGCCGCCGGCCTTCGGCTTCCCACCACCGGCGCGCTTCTTCTCTTTCTCGAGCTCGACGCGGCGGCTCTCGTCGGCCAGCGGCATGGCGAGCTTCTTGGTGAGGTCCTGGTAGCCCTTGAGGGCGAACCGCAGCTCGAGGATGGCCTGGGCCTCTCGCGAGACCACCAGCGGCGTGGTGCCCAGCGAGACGTCCTTCTCGAAGACCTCGGCGCCCTCGGGCGTGGACTCGAGCGTCAGCTTCACCAGCTTCGGCGCGGCGGGCTCGGCGACGGCGGGCTTCTTCGGCTCCTCGACGACCACCGGCTCGATGAGGAGCGGCGGGTTCGCGGGCGGCGGGTCGGGCTTGAAGGCCACCACCGCGCCACCACCGATGACGAGGAGCAGCGCCGCGCCGACGGCCAGCATCGGCCCCTTCGACTTCGCCGGCGCCGGCATGGAGTCTTCGGCCTCGTTCGACGCCGGCGGCTGCGTCACGCGCGTGGGCGACGCCACGGGAATGCCTGACGAGGTCACCCGCACCGGGCTGATGGTGTGGGGGGTCGCGGTCGAGGGGAAGCGGCCCGAGGTGGTGGCGGGCGCCAGCTTCGCGCCGACGCGCAGGTGCGCCAGCAGCGTCTCGAGCACCTCGACCACCTTGTCGAGCGACTCGGGCCGCGCGTTGGGGTCTTTCTCGAGCATCTGAAAGATGAGGTCGTGCAGCGCCGCGGGCATGGTGGCGGCGAGCTCGGGCGTGAAGGGCGGCGCCGGCTCGGTGACCTGCTTCACCATCAAGATGCTGGCGGTGTCGCCGTGGAAGGTGGGGGAGCCCGAGAGCATCTCGTAGAGGATGAGGCCCAGCGCGTAGGTGTCGGTGCGCGCGTCGACGAGCACGCCCATGGCCTGCTCGGGCGACATGTACTGCGGCGTGCCGACGACCATGCCCAGCTGGGTCTGCCCTCCTTGCGCGGGGCCGGTTGAGACCTTGGCCACGCCGAAGTCGAGCACCTTCACGAAGTCGGGCTGCCCGGGGCGCTGCAGCACCATGACGTTCTCGGGCTTCATGTCACGGTGCACGATGCCCTGCGCGTGCGCGGCGGCCAGGGCGCGCGTCGTCTGCAGCGCGATGTTCACCATGCGCTGCACCGGGAGCGGCCCCTGCCGGTGGAGCAGGCTCGCGATGGTGACGCCGTCGAGGAACTCCATCACGAAGTAGAAGCGGCCGTCGTCGGTCTGCCCGAAGTCGGAGATGTCGATGATGTTCTGCTGGCCGATGCGGCTGGCCGAGATGGCCTCGCGCTTGAAGCGGTTGACGAACTCCTGGTCGAACGAGAGCGTCGGCAACATCACCTTCACCGCGAACTGCTTGTGCAGCTCGATGTGCTCGGCCTGGTACACCTCGCCCATGCCGCCGGCGGCGAGCTTCTTGATGATGCGGTAACGGCCGCCGACCACCGCGCCTTCGGGCAGCACGGTTCGGCGCAGGGTGGCGTCGTCGGGGGGCTGGGGCTCGGCCGCGGGCACGTGGGCGCGAGCGAGCCGGGTGGACTCGTCGTCGGTGTTGGGCGCTTCACGGGTGAGCGCGGGGAGCCGGCTGTTGCTCGCCTTCCCCACCTGGCTCTGACGCACGGCCGGAGGCGCCTGGAACGGCGTCGGCCGCTTGGCGGTGTTCTCGAGCGGCGGGGTGGCGAACGGGGTCGGCCGCTTCGCGGTGACGTCGAGCTTCACCTCATCGAGCCCGGCCTGCCGCACCTCGAGGTCGAGCTTGCCCAGGCGCACCACCACGCCCGCAGTGAGCGCGGCCTTCTGGGTCTGCGCGCCGTTGACCCACAGCAGGCCCTGGTTGGTGAGGTCGCGAATCCACGGCACGCCCCTGGCGTCGAGCGCCACCTCGGCGTGCTGGGGCTGCACCAGCCGGGCGTCGAAGCGCAGGTGGGCCTCGGGCGCGGAGCCGATGGTGAAGCGTGGAGACGGAAAGACGAAGCCGGGCGACTCGGGAGCCCCCGGCAAGGCAAACTCGAACGCGCTCATAACGTTCTGAAAAACGTAGCACGGGGCCTCGAGAGGGCAGCGCGTCGCCTGCTGTTTTCTGCTGTCAACGGCCGTGCCCAGTTGTCAGGGGTGCGGGCATCTGGTTCTCCTCGGCCGCGGTGAGAGCGACGTTGATCATCCTGGTGACGCTGGGCGCCTCGGCGACCTGGGCGCGCAGCGGCGGCATCGCGGCGAGCGGCTGCCAGGGTTGCCACGGCGGGCTCTCTCACACGGTGACGGTGGACGCGACTCCAGCGGCCTTCATGCCGGGCGACTCGGTGACGCTGACGGTGACGGCGCGGGGCACGGGCGCGAACGCGGGCCTCTACCTCACCGCCACCCGGGGGGCCTTCGCGGTGGTGGGCGGGCAGAACACCCGGCTCCTCAACGGTGACGTGGTGCACTCGCCGCCGAAGGCGACGTCGGGCGGGCAGGCCTCGTTCCAGGTGCGGTGGACGGCGCCGACGACGGCGGGCGGGGTGGAGTTCTCGGCCTTCACGGTGCTGGGCAACGGTGATGGGCGCTCGGGCGGAGACACCTGCAGCGAGGCGACGCGGCAGCTCGTCTTCGGCTGCGCGGGCACCACGTACTTCCGCGACTTCGACGGCGACGGCGTCGGCAGCAGCGCCAGCGGCACCACGCGCGACTGCTCGACGCCTCAAGGCTTCTCGGCCATCGACGGCGACTGCGACGACTTCAACGGCGCGGTGGTGCCCGGCGGCGTGGAGCGCTGCAACGGCAAGGACGACGACTGCGACGGCCAGGTGGATGAGGGGCTCTCGGGCGCGACGACGTGGCCCGACGCCGACGGTGACGGGTACGGAGACCGCCGCGGCACCATGATGACGGGCTGCTCCTCGTCGGGGCGCGCGTCGAATGACACCGACTGTGACGACAGAGACGCGCAGGTGCACCCCGGCGCCGCAGAGGTGTGCAACCAGCGCGACGACAACTGCGACGGC
>JACSRE010000356.1 GCA_014879945.1 Myxococcus sp. | reverse complement strand
CGGCGCGCTCGCTCTCGCGCAACATGACCGGCGCCGAGTCGACGACGCCGGCCCGATGCGCGGCACGACGAGCCTGCGACGAGCTCGAGGCGCCCTGCAGGCCACGACCGCTCGCCCACCAACGCGCTCGGCCCGGCTTGCGCGGCGCGCGACACCGGCGGACCGCGTGATTTTGCGCGAACGGTGTGGCCCCTCGGGGTAGAGCCCCTCCGTCCCGTCTACCCCCGGAGTCCTGCATGCGACGCCTTGCCCTCGGCCTCTCGGCCGCCCTCTCCTTCGTCGGCTGCGCCAAAGAGGCCGTGAAGGAGGAGCCGAAGGTCACCACCCCGCCCGCCCCTGCCGCCGCGCCGAAGCCCACCTTCGACCGCCTCGGGCGCCTCGACTTCAACGTGCGCGCCCAGGAGCGCTTCCTCCCGTTCTTCTGGCGCGACGACCTCGACGGCAACAAGGCGCTGGAGCCCGCCGAGCTGGCGATCCTCTGGGGCCCGCAGGGCGCCACCCGCGCCACCTTCGTCGACGAGAAGGGTGCCTTCACCGCGGCGTTCGTCGCCGCCTACGAGTCCATGCTGAAGACCGGCGACGACAAGTCGCTGCCCGCCGCTGAGCAGCAGCGCCAGACGGTGGTGCGCCTCGAGCTGTCGCAGGGCCGCCCCACCCTCGTCGAGACCGACCTCACCAAGGGCAGCGACGAAGACAAGGCCATCATCCAGCACGTCTTCGCGGCGGCGAACGCCATCGAGCGCCTTCACGCCCGGCAGCTGGGCACCGACGCCTTCGAGGCGAAGGACCCGGCCTCGCGCGCGCTCTTCCACCGCAACCAGGGCCCGTTCTGCGTGGCCCCGAAGACCGAGAAGGACGAGGCCTGCACCGCCATCGCCCCGAAGCCCCCGCGCCTGTCGGGGCTCTACCCCGCGGCCGTGCAGGCCGACCCGAAGTTCTGCGACACGCTCGCCAAGGCGAAGAACGCGAAAGAGCTGATGGGCCACTTCTCGGTGGTGGTCGCCGACGGGGCCGGCTTCAAGGCCGTGCCCTACTCCGAGGCGTACAAGGCCGACATGGAGGCCGTCGCCACCTCGCTCGAGGCCGCCGCCGCCGCCATCACCTCCGAGGGCGAGAAGGCCTTCCAGAAGTACCTGCGCGCCGCCGCCACCGCGTTCCGCACCAACGACTGGGAGCCGGCCAACGAGGCCTGGGTCGCGATGGGCCCGACCAACTCGAAGTGGTACCTGCGCATCGCGCCTGACGAGGTCTACTACGAGCCCTGCGCCTGGAAGGCCGGCTTCGCGGTCAGCTTCGCGCGCATCAACATGGACTCGCTGGCCTGGCAGCAGAAGCTCGAGCCGGTGAAGGGCGACCTCGAGAAGGCCCTCGCGGCGCTGGCGGGGCCTCCGTACAAGGCGCGCGACGTGAAGTTCAAGCTGCCCGACTTCATCGACATCGTCTTGAACGCCGGCGACGCCCGCAACCCGCACGGCGCCACCATCGGCCAGTCGCTGCCCAACTGGGGCAAGGTCGCCGAGAAGGGCGGCCGCACGGTGGTGATGACCAACCTCTACACCGACCTCGACAGCCAGAAGGCGCTCGAGGCGCAGATGGCCTCGCTCTTCTGCAGCAGCCTGATGACGAAGGCCTCGACCGACGCCAAGCCCGCCATCATGAGCGTGGTGCTGCACGAGGCCTCGCACAACCTGGGGCCCAGCCACGAGTACAAGGTGAAGGGGAAAGAGGACGACGAGCTCTTCGGCGGCCCGCTCGCCTCGACGATGGAGGAGCTCAAGGCCCAGACGTCGGCGCTCTACTTCGCGCAGTGGCTGGTGACGAAGAACCTCATCACCCAGGCCGAGGCCGACGCCGCGGTGGTGCGCGACGTGGCGTGGGGCTTCGGGCACGTCAGCCGCGGCATGTACACCGCTGATGGCAAGCCGCGGAACTACAGCCACCTCGCGTCGATTCAGTTGGGCACGCTGATGAAGGCCGGCGCGGTCAGCTTCAAGCCCGACGAGAAGGCCGGCAACGGCGCCGACGTCGGCTGCTTCGACATCGACTTCTCGAAGTGGAAGCCGGCCGTCGATGCGCTCGCCAAGCGGGTGCTGATGGCCAAGGGCAAGGGCGACAAGAAGGACGCCGAGGCGATGGTGGCCGAGTTCGTCGACGCGAAGGACGAGTGGGCCACGCGCCGCGAGCTGATCACCGAGCGGTGGCTGCGCGCGCCGAAGGCGACCTTCGTCTACACCGTCAAGCGCTGACCCCCGGGTACGCGCGCCGGCTGCGCCATGAACGGGCAGCTGCTCGAGCGCGGGGCGTGGAGCGCCGTCATGAGGCGGAGCGCCCGGGCCCTTCGACGCGCGTCGTCGTTCGCCCTCGACGGCACGCGTCGCTGCAGTACCGCACGTGCTCCCAGTCTCGCGCCCACTTCTTCCGCCACGCGAAGCTGCGCCCGCAGCGGGCGCAGGGCTTCGTCGGCAGCGCTGACTTCTTCACCCCTCGCATTTTCGCTCGCTCCCAGCACGCTCCGGACGGCGCAGCTGTAACGGGCCGCCAGCGCCACGCAACGCCTGCGCCCCGTCAAAGGCTGGCGTCAGTCCTGCACCCCCGGGCCGCCTGATCTCCCTCAAGCCGGCTGGCACAGCGAATGCTCGATGTGCGGCCATGTTCGAAGCGCCAGTGGCCCGATGCAGTGAGTGCGCAGTCGCCTCCTCGAGTGCCTGTCCCTTCACCACCCGGAAGGTGCAGGCTGGTGAGCGGCTGTGGTTGCAGGGCGACATTCCCCGAGAGGTGCTCTTCGTGCGCGAGGGGCTGTTGAGCCTGTCGACGACCGAGCCCAGCGGGAGCGAGTCCCTGGCGGCGGTGCGGGGGCCGCGGTCGCTGCTGGGCACCGAGAGCCTGGCCAGCCAGCCGGCCCACGCGTCGGTCGAAGCGCTCACCGACGCCACCGTC
Organism: Myxococcus sp.; assembly: GCA_014879945.1. GTDB lineage: Bacteria > Myxococcota > Myxococcia > Myxococcales > Myxococcaceae > Xiheimicrobium. The sequence continues at coordinate 4,911 of JACSRE010000356.1, read as the reverse complement.
TGCTCGACCGCCCCCTCGGCGCTCAAGAGTTGGGTGGGCCCGCAGTCACCGGCGGCGGCGCTGGTGGGCCTCTTGCTCGACGAGAACGCGCGCGCCGCCCGCGACACCAACCTGCGCAACGGCCCCTCGCTGGCCCGGCTGGCCCGGTTCCTCCTCGAGTTCGCCAGGCTGGTCGACGCCGGCCGCAAGGCGCCGTTCTCGAAGCAGCACGTCGCGCGCATGTTGGGCATGCGGGCCGAGACGTTGTCGCGCGGCCTGCGGCAGCTGGTCGACGCCGGCGTCATCGAGTCGGGCCGTCACGTGCGGGTGAAGGACCCGGTGCGCCTGGGCATCATCGCGCAAGGCGAGGTCTGAAGTGCCTTTGTCTCGCGCAGCGGTCGCGGCCGACCAGGCCTCCATCGACCGCGCGCCTCGCGTCCATCTCTCCCTGCGCTTCGACGCCTGACCTCCCAAGAGGTGGTGATGCGCATTCTCCACACCATGCTCCGCGTGGGCGACCTCGAGAAGTCACTGGCCTTCTATACCGAGGTGCTCGGCATGACGCTGCTGCGCCGCAAGGACTACCCCGAGGGCCGCTTCACGCTGGCCTTCGTGGGCTTCGGGCCCGAGTCGGAGCAGGCCGCCCTCGAGCTGACCTACAACTGGGACACGCCCGGGTACGAGGTGGGCACCGGCTTCGGTCACGTCGCGCTCGAGGTGCCTGACGCCTACGCGGCCTGCGCGCAGATCAAACAGCGCGGCGGCGTGGTGACGCGCGAGGCGGGGCCGATGAAGCACGGCACCACCGTCATCGCCTTCGTGCAGGACCCCGACGGCTACAAGATCGAGCTCATCCAGAAGCGGTGAAGCACCTGGCTCAGCGCCCGCCGCGCTTGGAGCCCACCGACAACCCCGCGCCCGCGCGCCCCGAGCGAGGCGGGTGACGGGCGAGGAACGGGTTGGTGGCCGCCTTCGCCACCGGCTTCTTCTCGGCCGGCACGGGCTTCTTCGTCGCGTCCGGCTTCTTCGGTGGGTTGGGCATCAGCCTTCGTAGCGCCTTTCGCCCGGCGCGTGGGCTTGGGGGTGGTCGAAGGTGCGCTACCGACGGGCAGGGCGCGCTTGCTAGCGTTTGGGGCTTGAGGCTGATCACCCTCGCCGCGCTCCTCAGCTTCAGCGCCCTCGCGGCGCCTGCGCAACCTCCGACGGTCTACGCACCGGCGCGAGACGGAGGCTGGAGCGCGCGGCCGCCGTACCTGCGCGCGCAGTACACGCCCTCGATTCCCCTCGACGTGAACCGCTTCGAGTTCGAGGTCGAGTCGCCACCCGGCACGCTCATCGCCAGTCAGGTGGTGGCGGTGAACCGCGCCTCATCGGCCTCCATCGTGTCCTGGTACGCGCCCTCTCCGCCCGACGCCGGGCTGCACTTCTGGCGCGCGCGGTCGCTCGACGTAGACGGCGGCACCTCTCCGTGGATGGCGTGGGAGTCGTTTCGCATCGACGACGGCGCGCCGCCCTACCCGGCGACCGTGACCCTCGACGCACGAGACGCCGGCTGGGTGTCGATGTCGTGCGACCCGGTGAGTGACAACCAGAGCGGCGTCACCGCCTACCATTGGATGTTCGGCCAGCTCGACATGGCCGATGGAGGCGTCGGCGCCACCTTCAGCGGGCCCACCTCACCCGGTCCGTCACGCGAGTTCCGGCTCGGCCCGGGGCAGTGGATGGTGGGCGCCCACGCGCACGACGCCGTCGGCAACGGGCAGTCGACCTCGGCGAGCTGGGTGCCGGTCACGGGCGCCCCCCCGTCGCTGGGGGCGCCGCCGCCCGTCCTCGTCACCCAGTCGAATGGCATGCCGTGGCCCAACCCGCCGTACCAGAACGTCAACCGCGCCTACTTCCGCTTCCCGGCGCAGGCCTTCGACGCCGGCGCGTTCACCGTCATCCAGACGCGCGGCGACGGTGGGGTGTGGGGCTTCTCGGTGGACAGCGTCACCAGCACCGCGAACGTCTACCAGAGCGACGGGCGCCTCGAGTTCCGCTACGCCGCGTTCCTCGAGGGCGAGTCCACCGAGTGGTCGGCGCCGGTGGTGGTGTGGGTCGACGCCACCGCGCCCTTCTCGACGGGGCAGCTCGACGGTGGGCGCGCTGGGAGCCTGGTGTCGCTGTCGTGGGCGCCGGTGACCGACGCCAACCCCACCACCACGGGCAGCGGCCTCGCCGCCTATGAGGTGACGCGCGCCGCCGGTGACGCAGGCGCAGTGGTGGCCACGGTGCTCTCCACCTCGCCGCTCGAGGTGAGCGAGGCGCCGCCGCCGGGCCGGTGGACCTACTTCGTTCACTCCAGAGACCGCGCGCTCAACCGCAGCGCCGACGCCGGGCGCATCACCATCGACGTGCCACCAGCGGCGCCCGGCACGCCCCAGGCGACGACCAGCCTCAGCGACGCGGGGGTCGAGCTGACGTGGGCGTGGCCGGGCGAGCCGGCCGAGTTCGAGCTCGACCGCGTCGACGCCGACGGCGGGGCGGTCGTCCTGGTGCAGCTGGGGCTGGCCTCACCGCAGCTGGTTGACGCGCCGCCCGAGGGCCGGTGGCGGTACGCCGCCCGCGCCGTCGTGCGCGAGGCCATGGGGCCGACGAGCCCGCTGTCTGGGGTGGTGACGGTCGACCGCTCGGGGCCGGTGGTGGACGCGCCGGTGGTGGAGCGGGTGACGGCCAGCGCGCTCCGCTTGCAGTGGACGGCGGTCGACGCGCTCAGCGCTGTCGCGACGGTGCGCGTGGAGCGAGAGACCGGCGGCATGGTGACGTCGCTGGGCCCGGCGAGCAGCAGCCCCCTCCAGGACACGCCTCCCGACGGGAGCCACCGCTACCGCGTCATCGCCGACGACGAGGCTGGCAACGAGACCACCTCGGCGTGGTCGGGGGCGGTCGAGACACCGCTCGTCGCGCCGCCCGTTCCCACGCTGGTCATCACCCCGCCTGCGCTGGTTCACGCGACCTGCGGTGCGGCGGTCGACGTGACGTGGAGTGCCCAGGGTGACGCGCCGGTGCGCTGGTCGCTCCTCGAGGGCCCGCCGACGGCTCAGCTCGACGAGGCGACTGGCACGCTGACGTGGACGCCGGGGCCCGAGGCGCGAGGCGCTCACCTCGTGAGGGTGCAGGCCGCGGGGCCTTCGGCCCGTGAAGAGGCGACGCTGACCGTCGACGTGACCTGTGAGCGAACGGTGCTGGGCGTCGGCTGCGGCTGCTCGACGGTCGACGCGTCGTGGCTCTCGGCGCTCGCGCTGGCGCTGCTGCGGCGTCGCCGAGCCCGTCGAAGCGCCACTGCGCCGCAGCGCCAGAGATGAGCACGCGATGGTGCGTGGAGGCCGGCCGCTACGGCCAGGCGCCAGCGAAGCCCAGGCCTGCGCCGCCGGGCGCGAACCAGGCGGTCGGGGCCGGGCCGTCGCCGCCCACGAAGAACCAGAGATGCGTGGAGCCCGGCCGCTACGGCCAGGTGCCAGCGAAGCCCAGGCCGGCGGCGCCGGGCGCGAACCAGGCGGTCGGGGCCGGGCCGTCGCCGCCCACGAAGAACCAGATGAGCCCGGTCGCCACCGCCGCCGCGCCCACGCCCACCAGCAGCGTGCCCGCCACCTGGCTGCCCTTCGCGTCGTTCGCGGCCATGCGCGCGAGCGAGGGCGGGAGGTCGGCCGAGGCGGGGCCGGTCAGCACCTCGTGCGTGAGGCTGGCGTCCGCGAGGAAGCCCACGCCCACGGCCGCCGCGACGAGGCCAGCGCCCGAGACGACCCACGGCGCCCAGCGGACGCCGCGGCCGGGCGTCGACACGGCCTCGCGGCCCAGCGCCGTGCGCAGCCGCTCAGCCGTCTCGCGGGCCGCGTCTTCGAGCGCGTCGAGCATCGCCTCCTTCGTCGCCGCGCGGCGGCTGATGGCGAAGAGCACCGCGCCAGTGCTCGCGTTGAGGGCGCGCACGTTCACCTGCGAGGTGGTGTCGAGCTTCGCGACCTCACCGATGAGGAGCACCTCGACGCCGAGCGCGCTGGCGAGCTCCGCCAGACAGCTGTTCGCCGCGTCGGCGCACCCCACGAGCTGCTTCTGCCGCTCGAGCCCCAGGGCTGCCGAGAGCGCGGCGGGCGTGGTCACCTGGAAGCCCGCCTGCTGCCCGAGCTGCGTGGCGAAGTGCTCTCCATAGAAATCGGCGAGGTCGACGGCCTGGCCGGCCACCGCGCGAAAGGAAGAGGAAGCCACCCGCACCGGGGCGGTCGAGGGAGCCGCCGCGAGGGCAAGGGCGAGCAGGAGCGTCATGGGCGGCAGGCTCCCTGCGTCGTGCTGCAGGAGCAGCCGCCGGCGCCGTCACAGAGCAGGGTGAAGCTGTGGGTTGGGAACACGGTTGGGTCGGACCCCGGAGTGCTGACGGTGAAGGTGCTCTGCGAGTTGAGCTGGAGCGGGGCGAAGACCTGCGCAGTGCCGCCGTCCATCTGTACGGTGATCGACTGGGCCCCGCCGCTGGGGCACCCCGACGTCGGGTAGACGAAGTTTGAGCCCGGGCCAGTGACGCTCACCAGGAGCGTCGCCGGGCCTCCGGAGAGGTTCGTCGAGGTGCCAGGAACGACGGCCTGGAGGTCGATGGCGACGCACGGCCCCCCGGGAAGCGAGCGAGGGGCCTGGACCCTCGCCTGGGCGCTGACTGAAAAGGCAGACGGTGAGGCGCTGAAAGGCCCCGAGGCGCCGACGGTCAGGACTCCGTAGGTCTCGGGTCGAAACGAGAGCGTCCGTGTCGCGTCGACTGCGACCATCCCGTTCGTAAGAGGCGACACGCAGTTGAGCCCCGAGAAGAACTGAATCGACGCCGTCGACGAAAGGGCGAGCGTGCCGGGCGGGACGAGGTTGGTCGCGTGGAAGTTCCGGCAGCTTCGAGCCTGTCTCTTATACACATCT
>JACSRE010000176.1 GCA_014879945.1 Myxococcus sp. | reverse complement strand
CCAGGCAGGCCCTGCGCGCCGTTGCAGATCGACACCGTGCCGCCGTCGGGCGCGGTGATCAGCACGCCCCCCGCCGCGCACGCCGCGCTCATCACCGGCAGCGTCGTCACCGTCACCGAGCCGCCGGCGATTCCCTGCGCGCCGCCTGGGCCCTGGGGCCCCACCGCGCCGTTGCACACGTTGCTGATGCCGCCGTCCGACAGCTGCGTGATGCGCACGCCGCCAGTCGGACACGTCGCGCCGCCGCTGGGAATCGGCGTCACCGCCACCGACGCGCCCGCCGGGCCGACCACCACGCCACCATCGAGCACCAGCACCGCCCCCGCCGGTCCCTGGAGGCCCTGCTCACCCTGAGGCCCCTGTGGACCGACAGGCCCCTGAGCGCCTTGCGGGCCCGGTTGCCCGTCAGCGCCGGCTGGACCGGTCGCCCCTGCCATGCCCGCAGGCCCCTGGGGCCCCGTCGCGCCCATCGGCCCCGGCGCGCCTTGAGGCCCCTGCGGCCCGGGCTCGGGCGTGCCACCGACTGGAGGGGGACAACCCATCATCGCGAGGCTGGAGACGACGGAGAGGACAGCGAGTCGGAGCGTCATGCCCCCCTCAACACCCCGCGGCAACCGCGTGTGAAATGGAAACGCCTACCCTTGACGCTGATGTAGGTCTTGGGCATGGGAGGCCTCGTCTTCAGCGGGGAGCCCGGTCATGTCCAATCGCCTCATCAGCTCGACCTTCGCCGTCCTCACCCTGGCCGCCTGTGGCCCTGACGCCGGCATGTTGGTGGACGCGCAAGACGTCGACACCGACGACGCCATCGCCACCACCGAGAGCGAGCTGACGACCTCGAGCCGCGTGGGGCTCTGGTTCCCCATGAACGAGGGCAACAGCTGGGCCTTCGAGTCGACGACCGGCACCTCGCGCACGCTTCGGCTGTCGTCGGTCGCCAACGGCATGGCGGAGCTCCATGGGCTGACCTCGGCCGCGACGTGGATTGGGGTGAGCTCGTCGTCGGGCAACACGCTGATGCAGTGGGACGCGGCGTCGGGCGCGTGGCGTTCGTGGCTGCGCTTCGGCTTCGCCAGCACCTCGTGGACGCTGGGCACCGAGCCCTGCACGGGGGCGCGCCTGCGCCGCTCCGCGACCGGCACCACCGTCTCGACGAAGGCGGGCGCCTTCACCGACACGCGCACCATCTCGGTGGAGCAGCTCCCCAGCAAGACGGCCCTCTGCGCGCCGCCGGCCTTCAGCGAGCTGACCTTCGCGGCCGGCGTCGGCCTCGTCGCCTTCCGCACCGGGCGCGGCGAGCGCTTCACCCTCGCCTCCGCGACCGTCGCAGGCAAGCGGGTGCCCGCGGCCTCGGGCGCCGTCACCGCGACGCTCACCCTCGACCAGGGCAGCTACCTCAACAAGCCCAACACCATTCGGTGCATCACCACGCCGTGCCCGTCGAACGAGGTGACCGCGGTCGCGAAGGCCACCTTCACCGTCAGCAACGGCTCGGCCACCAGCCAGAGTTGGAGCTTCCGCACCGGCTGCCAGTTCGACCTCGAGCTCGTCGCGGCCAGCGGGCTGGTCGTCAAGCGTGTGTCTGACGACCGCGTCTGCACGCAGGCGCTCACCTCGGTGACGTTGGCGCCGGGCCAGAGCCGTACCTGGACGGCCGACGTCGCGCTCGCGGACCGCGACGGCCTGCAGCTCGACGGCTCGTTCACCGCCCGCGCCCGGCTCATCCCCTCGACCTCGGCCGGCTCGGCGCCCATCGCCTCGCGCCCGCTGTCGGTTCGAGTTCAGCAGTAAGCCGCTCCTGCGCGCGAGGACCCGGCCGGGCCGACTCCAGGCCTTCGACGCCTGGCTCGGCTTGAGCGAGCAGGCGCTCCTCGAGACGCCGGGCCGGCTGGTCGACGTCGGCTTCGGCGTCTCGGCCGTCACCACCGCGGAGCTCGCCGCCGCGTTCCCGTCGCACCAGGTGGTGGGGCTCGAGCAAGACGCGTCACGCGTCGCGGCTGCGGCCCACGAGGCGCCACACCTTGGGCTGCGCGCCGGAGGGCTCGAGGTGCTCGACGGCGAGGCCCTGGTGGTGCGGGTGGCGAACGTGGCGCGGGGCCTGTCGAAAGAAGACGCCGAGGCGCTGCACGGCGACGTCGTTCCCCGGTTGGTCGAGGGAGGGGTGTGCCTCGAAGGGAGCACCGACGTCGACGGCCACGTCTCGGCCTTCTGGGTGCTGCGGCGTCGCGGGGCGGCGCTGGTGCGTGAGGCCCTGGTGCTGCACACCGACGGTGAGCGCGGGTTCTCGCCGTGGCTGTTTCGAGACGTGCTGCCGCGCGACCTGCGCCGCGACGTGAGGCCGGGAACGCCGACCCACGCGCTGCTCAGCGACTGGGCCACGGCCTGGGAGGCGAGCCGGAGCGCGTCGCCGCGCGAGTCCTTTCGCGCCTCGGTCATCGCGCTGGCCGAGCGTCGGGCCGACGTCGATTCGCGCTTCGTCGCGCACGGCTTCTGCGCCTGGCGCCCCTGAGGTCGCCAGCGCCGACCTCCAAGCGGTTGGATTGTGACGCGCCCGAAGGGGGGGCTGCCGGCGCGCCCCGCGAGCTGCTATGCGACTCCGTGTCAGACGCGCTGCTCCGCAGCGGCGTCGATGGCCGACGTCCCCTCTTTCAGCTCGGCTCCTGGACGACAGGAGCACTCCTTCGATGCGGCCCGGGCCCCCTGCCCGGGGGCGCGCGCGGGCTCACGCACGTTTCCCCCGGAGTTCCCATGATGAAGACCCACACCCACGCCGCGCCGCGCGCGCTCATCCTCACGTTCTTGATGGCGGTCTCTGGTTGCGGCAGCGGGCTCCCTTCGCTCGACGCAGGCTCCGGCGGTGATGGAGGTGCCGCGACTGGAGGCGGCAGCGCGACGGGCGGTGGCAGCGCGACGGGCGGTGGCAGCGCGACGGGCGGCGGCAGCGCGACGGGCGGCGGCAGCGCGACGGGCGGTGGCAGCGCGACGGCTGGTGGCAGCGCGACGGGTGGCGGCCTCGCGACGGGTGGCGGCCTCGCGACGGGTGGCGGCCTCGCGACGGGCGGTGGCAGCGCGACCGATGCGCCGCGCGTCACGGTGACGATCCCCAGCGCGAACGCGCTCGGCGTGTCCGTCACCGTCGCGCTCAGCGCGTCGTTCAGCGTGCCGATGAACCCGAGCACGCTCAACGCCACCACCTTCACCCTGACGACGAGCGGAGGCGCCGTCGCGGGCACGGTGAGCACCGTCAACGGCCGCGCGCAGTTTCTCCCGAGCGCCAACCTGGCGCTGAACACGCCCTACACCGCGACCATCACGACCGGGGCCCAGCGCGAGAACGGCGTCCCGCTGGCGGCGCCGTGGGTCTGGAGCTTCACGACCGGACGCGCCCCCGCGATGCCCGTCAACCTCGGCTCGTCGATCAACTACGTCATCCTCGCCAAGACGGGCATCGACACGGTGCCCACCTCGGTGGTGACCGGGAACATCGCGGTGAGCCCGGCCTCGGCCACCGCCATCACCGGCTTCTCGCTGGTGGCGCCGCCGACGACGTCGACGTCGTCGCCGCAGGTCACCGGCCGCGTGTTCGCGTCGGACTACGACCCGCCGACGCCTTCGGCGCTCACGACTGCCGTCTCGGACATGGAGCTCGCGTTGACGGACGCGGCCGGCCGCGCAGCGAGCGTCACCGAGCTCGGCGCTGGCAACATCGGCGGAATGACGCTGACCGCGGGGGTGTACGCGTGGGGCACCGGCCTCTTGATCCCCGCGGACCTCGCGCTGAGCGGCAGCGCGACCGACGTGTGGATCTTCCAGATCGCCCAGAACCTCACCGTCAGCAACGGCGTGCGCGTCTCGCTCTCGGGCGGCGCGCTGCCCCGCAACGTCTTCTGGCAGGTGGCTGGCGCGGTGGAGCTGGGCACGACCGCTCACCTCGAGGGTGTGGTGCTCTCGCAGACGGCCATCAACCTCCGCACCGGCGCCTCGATCAACGGCCGCTTGCTGGCGCAGACCGCCGTCAACCTCGAGAGCAGCACGGTGACGCAGCCAGCCCCGTGACGTGAGGTGAAGAGGGGCCCAGGTGTCGTTCTCATCCCCGCGCGGTAAGACCGGCCGATGAAGCTCGCCATCACCGCGGCCAGTGGCCAGCTCGGCTCCGCCATCGTGGAGGCGACGGTCACGCGCACCGGGCCCGCCGACGTCATCGCCGTCGCGCGGAGCCCCCAGAAGGTCAAGCGCACGGACCTCGAGGTGCGCGCGGGCAGCTATGTATGACGACCGCGCGCAGCTCGAGCAGGCCTTCGAAGGCGTCGACACCCAGCGCCAGCTCACCGCGCTCCTCAACGAGACGTTCGGCCTGTCGCTGCGCTACCGCGAGATGTCGGTGGCCGACTACTGCGCCGACCGCATCGCCGAGCTGGGCGAGTTCGTGGGCACCATCATCGGTGGCATCTACGAGGGCATTCGCGACGGCCACTTCGACGCGCCCAGCGACTTCGCGGCGGCCGCGGGGCTCGCGCACCAGTCGTGGAAGGCCTGGTTCGCGGGGTTGAAAGCGCCGTAATTCACCCCGAAAAAGCAGGCGAATCTGCAACGCCGCCTTACGCGAGCCTCGAGAAACGAGAGCGCGCCCCCCCAGACAATGACTGCAGCAGCAAAGGGGCCTGGAGGCGCGCATGTCGTACCAGATTCGCTCAGGTGACACGCTGTCCGGCATCGCGGCACGCAACCACACGACGGTCGCCGCGCTGCTGCGGGCCAACCCGCAGGTTCGCAACCCCAACCTCATCATCGCGGGGCAGCGCCTCAACCTCCCGGGCTCCTCTGACAGCTTCCAGCCTGCGCCCAGCGGCGGCGGCGCGCGGTACACGGTGCGCAGCGGTGACACGCTCTCGGCCATCGGCGCGCGCTTCGGCGTCAGCTACCAGTCCATCGCGAGCGCCAACGGCATCAGCAACCCCAACCGCATCTACGCGGGCCAGCAGCTCACCATCCCCGGGCGCGGGTCGACGCCGAGCCCGACGCCGGGTCCGAGCCCCACGCCGGCGCCCGGCCCCACGCCTTCGCCCGGCCCCGTCTCGGGCATCGAGAACCGCCCTGGCGTTCGCGGCACCGCGCGGCAGGCCATCGACTTCTTCATGTCGAAGGGGCTCACCCGCGCCCAGGCCGCCGGGATCGCCGGGAACCTGCAGCACGAGTCGGGCTTCAACCCGAGCGCGGTGGGCGACGGCGGCACCTCGTTCGGCATCGCGCAGTGGCACAACGGCCGCGGCGACGCGATGAAGCGGTGGACGGCCGCCAACGGCTACTCGTCCACGTCGTTCCGCGGCCAGCTCGAGTTCCTCTGGCACGAGCTCAACAACAGCGAGCGCGGCGCGCTGAACCACCTGCGCACCACCAGCACGGCGTACGACGCGGGCATGTCGTTCTGCCGCCACTTCGAGCGGCCGGCCGTCATCAGCCCGGCCCGCGGGCAATCGGCCGAGCGCTACTACCGCGAGAGCCTGAGCTGAACCTGGCAGCACCCCCTCCTGCGCCTTGGGGATTCGGGCAGCCGGGCTAGCCTGTCGGCCAGGTGATGGGCCTCGTCTTTCTGGTGTCGATGGTGGTCTCGGCGTCGCCAGAGACGGGCGTGGCCGAGCGCGGCCCCGAGGAGCGCCTCATTCAGTGGGGCCTCTCGCGCCGCGACCTGGCCAGAGACCCGTCACCCGACGGCAAGGTCATCGACGAGGTGTTCGTCGAGCGCGAAGAGATCTTCCCCGAAGAGAACCCGAAGTTCTTCGACATCCTCCACCTCAAGACGCGCGACTCGGTGGTGCGGCGCGAGGTGTTGCTCAAGCCCGGCGCGACGTGGGACGGCCAGCGCGCGCTCGAGACCGAGCGCAACCTGCGGCGGCTCTTCTTCCTCTCGGTCGCGAAGGTGGTTCCGGTGAAGGCCGCTGACGGCAAGGTCAGCGTGTTGGTGGTGACGCAAGACAAGTGGAGCCTGCGCCTCTCGAACTCCTTCACCCTCATCGGCGACCTGCTCCAGTACCTGCAGCTGACGCTGATCGAGGTGAACTTCAACGGGTGGGGGCAGAGCCTGTCGATTGACACTGTGCTGCGGCTCGACACGTTCTCGGTCGGCCAGTCCTTCACTGAACGGCGGCTGTTCGGCTCGCGGTGGAGCTTCTCGGAGGCGGCGACGCTCGTCTTCAACCGCCAGACGGGCGCGGCCGAAGGCACCGTCGGCCAGGTCATCGTCGGCCACCCCATCATCACCCTCGATCAGCCGTGGGGCTTCCTCGTGGACGGGGCGTGGAGCCTGCGAAAGCGGCGCATCTTCCGCGGCGCCAGCGTGTGGCAGTTGCCGTACCCCGAGGCCGGCGGGAGCGCGCGGGTGCCGTTTCAGTTCGACCAACGCGAGCTCGCCTTCGACGCGGTGGTGACGCGGCGCCTGGGCAGCGGCGTGAAGGTCGATCTCACCCTCAACGCCGGGGCGTACCTGCGCCAGTACACGCCGATGGCCGAGTCGAAGCTCACCGATGAGCAGGCGGGGTGGCTGACGGCCAACTACCTGCCGCGCTCCGAGAACGCGACCTTCGTCGAGGGCCTCGCGACGGCCTTCACCAACGACTTTCGCGTGCTGAAGAACCTCGACACCTACGAGCTCTCGGAGGACCTCCAGCTCGGCTTCCGGGCGACCGCGGGGGCGCGCTGGGCGTTTCCGTCGCCGCTCACCACCCAGCAGTTCTTCGAGGTGGGCGGAGCGGTGCGGTACCGCTTCTACCGCTGGGACGACCTCTTCACCGTCTCGGCCTCGGGGGGCGCGCGCCTTCGCCCTGGCGCCACCACCGCCAATGAGCGCTTCGCCGCCGAGGTGCTGAACTACTCGCCGTCGTTCCACGGCGGGCGCCTGATGACGAGGCTGCTGCTCGACCTGCGGTGGAACGATCTCAACAACCGGCAGCTGCTCCTGGGCGGCTCTCAGGGCCTGCGCGGCACCCAGGCCGAGCAGTTCTCGGGCCGCAACCTGGTGCTCGCCAACGTCGAGTACCGCACCCGCCCCATCGCCTTCGTGCTCGGCAGCTACCTGGGCTTCGTCCTCTTCTACGACGTGGGGTCGGCCTTCGACGCGGCCCCGTTGCTCCAGCACACCGCGGGCTTCGGCATGCGGCTGCTCCTGCCGTACTTCAACTTCGACGTGCTGCGCTTCGACTTCGGCGTGCACCTCAATAACTTCGCGCCGGCGCCCGGGCTCGATCGGCTCAACGCGACGTGGGGCCAGGTGAACGACATTCGCCCCGACATCCTCGACCGCGCGCTCCCGCCTTGAGGCCGCTCCGTGCCGCTGCCGCCAGCCTCAGAACTCGAGCACGAGGCTGACGCGCTCAGGCAGGCCCTCGGGCGTCGCGCCGGTCAAGCGGTAGCCGGGCTTCGAGAGCACGTCGGCCAGGCAGTCGAGCTGCGCGCGCGTGAGATCCGCCGCGGGCCCCATGGAGTCGAACTCGTGGTTGCCCACCGCGCCGGTCTGCAGCGACACCAGGGTCGTCCACCGCAGCGCGCCCGGGCGGTTGGTGCCGATGAAGCACGCCGAGAGCCGTGGGCTGCGCGCCGCCACCTGCAGGCGAAAGGCGTCGACCCAGGGCGCGGGCAGGCGTGAGGGCGTGTCGAAGTCAGGGCGCTCGACGGGCTTTGGGGGGATCACCGGCTTCTTCGTGGGCGGCCTCGGCGCGGGCTTCTTCTCGACGGCCACTGGCTCCGCGGCGGTGCCGCCGTCGTTGACCTGCCCCTCGAGCGGGCCGGGGTCGCCCTCGCAGCGGATGAGCAGCAGGAGCAGCAACAGGAGCGCCAGCGCGGCGATGCGCTTGAGCCGGCGCCGGGCCCGCGCCTTCTGCACCGCCGGGTCGTTCGCGAGCGCCGCCTGGGCCTGGGCTCTCGAGGCCTTCACCCGCTCACGCAGCTCGGCCCTGGCGCGCTTCATCGACTCGCGCAGCTCACCCCGCGTCACTCGGTGATCCTCCACCCGAAGACGAGCGCGCCCCCGGCGTCGCGCCACTCGAGCGGCACCAGGCGAAACGGCGTGAACGCCGACGGGGCCTCGACGTCGGGCGGCACGAAGGGCCAGGGCAGCGGGTCTGACGGCGCCAGCCGCAGCGAGCCCGCGAAGGCCGCGTGGCCCAGCTCGAGCGCGCGGGTGTTGGCGTTGGGGCCCGCGCTCGCGCCCAGGGCCTCGAGGAGCGCCTGCACCCGGCCCGCCAGCTCCCGCGCGGTGCGCTCGTTCGTCTTCGCCACGCCGGGCTCTGCGCCGATGGCGTCGAGCAGGTCCAGCAGCTGGCTCAGGAGCGCCCGGTTCGCGCGGCGCACCTCGGCCTCGTCGCGCTCCAGGGTGTCGATGAGCTGCTTCGAGAACCGCAGGGTGTCGTAGGGCCCCTCCTTCGCGCCTTCCTTGAGCTGCGCCACCAGGTCGCCGGCCTTGCCGTGCGCCAGGAGCGAGAGCCGCGCCACCTTGTCGTCGAAGGAGCCGCCGCGCTGAATGCTGGCCGCGAGCCGATCGAACGAGGTGGTGTCGGCGCGCAGCGCAGCCGCCCAGATGAGCTCCTCGATGATGGGGTTGAAGTCCTGCCGGGGCACCAGCGCCTTGAGCGTCGCCAGCACCTGCGGGCTCGTCTCGTACCGCGCCAGCACGTACGACAACCACCGCCGGGCCAGCGGGTGAACGGTCGACGAGGCCTTCGAGCCGTCGGAGTGGGCGAGCGCGAAGGCGAAGCTGCGCAGGGCGTCGCCCAGCTCGCCGCGCTCGAGCTGCCTGACGCCGCGGTGCAGCGCGATGACGGAGCGCTCCTTGAAGCCCGAGTCTTCGGCCAGGGCCAGCAGCCGCTCGCCCCGCGCGCCCTCCGTCACCCCGTCGCGGTCCGCGTCGGGGAGCGTGCCGATCCACCCCATGGCCTCGGCGCCCTCGTTGCGCGCCGCCAGGGCGTCGATGACGCCGAGGGTCAGCGTGGTGAGCGCCGCCGGGTCTCTCGCGTGGGGCCGGGCGTTCGCGAAGAGGAACTCGCGGCGCGGCTTGCTCAAGGTGAGCCACTCCGAGGGCGCCCACGACAAGGTGCGCTCGAGGAACGCCACCTGCTTCGGGTCGCTCAGCGCCCTGGCCGCCTGCGCGCCCGCGAGCTTCGCCGCGCCCTGCGACATGTTGGTGCCGCGCACCGCCGAGGCTGCGTCGCTCGACACCTCTTGCTTTCGGCGGCCGCGCAGCTGCACCAGCGCGAGGTCGAGGTCGAAGATCCGCGCCTCGATCGCGGCCAGCGTCGTCACCTGGCTGCGCTTCACCGTCTCGAGGGACTTCACCAACAGCGCGCGCAAGAGCTGCCCCTGCACGAGGCGGTCGCTGAGGTCCTCGAGCGGGTTGAGCCCGTACTCCAGCTGGGTGAGGGCCGGGGTGAAGCACGAGGTCTGCGAGAACGAGACCGCCTGGAGCTCCTCATCGTCGAGCACGTCGGACAACGAGATGAGGCGCTGCTGCCGGCCCACCTCGAAGGCCTCGTAGGGCGTGGGGAGATCGTCGGGCTGCCGGGCGTTCAAGACGTGGTTGTGCAGGCCCAGGGGCCACAGGCCCGCGCCGCGCTCGTCGTCGTCGCGCGCCAGGCCGTCCTGGCAGAGGCCCATCGCGCCGGTGGCGGCCCACAGCAGCGAGCGGAACTCGGCGTCGTGGGTGCCCGGCTTGCCGGCGTCTTTGAGCCCGTTGCGCAGCAGCCACAACGTCAGCACCTCGACGGGGCGCTTCTGCCGCTGCGCCAGGCGCGCGTTGTAGAAGACGAGGGTCTGCTTCGGGAGCGCGGGCGGCTCCGGCTCGGCGCTCAGCACCGTGAGCACCAGCGCCCACGTCACAGCGAGGCCCCGACGCCCAGCGAGAGCTCCCACCACCAGCCCAGGCCCGCGCCCTGAATGCCCGAGAAGACGGGCAGCGCCATCATCACCCGCGGCGTCACCGCGATGCCCGGCTGGAAGTAGAGGTCGAGGGTGAAGCCGGCCAGCAGGCCGTAGCGGGCGCGGTCGATCTGCATCGCCGGCAGCCGCCCCTTGTCGAGGTTGGTGATCTCGGTGTCCGACAGCCGCGGGGCGAACAGGCCGCCCACCACGTCGAGCGCCGGCACCCCGGCGAGCGAGCCCGGGTAGAAGAGGTACCGCGCGCCTACGTTGGCGGTGAGCACCAGCTGCGCCGCGGGCACCAGGCCCGGCCTCGCGGTCACCACGCCCTCGGCGATGGCGTAGCCCACGTTGACGTCGAGCTCGAAGCGGTTGGGGCGCCCGAACTGGCGGTACGGCGTGAGCGCCAGCTTGTTCGAGGCGTCGGAGCCGAAGACGAAGACGTACGTCACCGCGGCGTCGAGCATGAGGTTGCCCAGGGCCTTGCGCACGTAGCCGCCCACGCGCGCGCTCGAGTAGTTGTTCAGCTCGAGCAGGCTGCTGCCGATGACGCCGAAGCCCACCCGCGAGCGCCGCCAGTCGAAGCGCACCGCGCGCGAGGTCTCGCCGATGGGCCGCTCGGTCAACGCCTCGAGGGGCGTGCGGTAGCGCTCGATGCTGGTGTCGGGCACCGGCTCGAGGGTGACGCCGCCATCGGGCGCCGCCGAAAGCGCCGCGGCGGCCAGCAGCTCAAGGATCACGAGGGAACCCTCCCTCGTTCGGCACCGGGAACTTCGGCCGGTAGCACTGGGTCGCGAACGCCTCGCGGAAGCGCGCGCCCGGCTGGAACACCCCCGACGAGTCGAAGGTGGGGTGGTCGCAGTCGCGCGTGCACTGCGCCAGCGCGTCCGCGAGCGGGAAGAGGTCGCGCTGCCACTGCTCCGCGCCGAGGTAGCGCTGGTCGGTGCCGATGATGCCGAAGGGCAGGGTGAAGGTGGCCACGGTGGCCGCGATGGCCGAGCGGGTCTCGTACTCGGCGCGGATCAAGAAGGGCGACTCCCACGCGAGCCCCAGCGCGTAGAGCGGGAAGGGCGACTGCTGGTGGAGCGCCGGCAGTTGCTGGAGCGGCACCAGCGCGCCCGGCACGCCCACCGGCTGCACCACCGTGCGGGCAGGCGCGGGGTCTTCGCTGGGGCAGAACGAGAACGCGTCTTCGGGCGCCGCGCTGATGGTCTCGTTGTTGAACTTCGTGATGAGCCCGAACTCGCCCACGGGGATGTTCTCGGCCAGCGCCGAGCGCTCGGGCGCCAGGTAGGTGAGCTTCTTCATGCTCCCGGTCTGCGCCAGCGAGTACTTGTCGATGAAGGTCTGGAACTGCTGGCGGGTCGGCAGAATCGGCAGCTGGTTCAGCTTGAACGGCCCCAGCACCAGGTCGGGTTGGTCAGGCACCGCGGGGCAGTCGCGCTCCGAGGCCGCGGGCACCACGTCGAGGTCGAACTGGGTGATGAGCCGCGACGGGCACCACAGCACCAGCTGCTTCAGCGTCGTCGAGGTGACGCGGTACGCCGAGCTGTCGAGCAGGAAGGCGCCGCTCACCCGCGGCGAGCTCTTGTCGCGCTCCGGCAGCAGCACGCTCTCGAGCGCCCGCTCGATGACGGCCCCGAGCCGCCGGGTGGTGTCGTCGTGGTGCACCGCCAGCACCAGCACCATGTCCTTGCCGGCCTGGCGCTGCTGGTCGATGCGCGTCTTGAAGGTCGAGGCCAGCCGGTCCGAGAAGCCCGTGGCGAGGAAGTCGTCGAGGCAGATCTCAGGCTCACCCGCCAGCAGCAGCCGCTGCACCTGCATGTCGAGGTGCTCCTGCGAGATGACCCGGTTGCACACCCGCAGCACGAAGCCGACGGGCTGGTTCTCTCGCACCGGGCTGCGCAGCCCGGGGAAGGCCGGGCGCACCTGCGGGTTCTTGCGCGCCAGCGCCGTGGTGGTGAGCGTGCCGAGGGCGTCGGTCACCGTGGCCGACGCGCACACCACGGGCGAGGTCGAGGCCGTCAACGGGAGCGCGGTCGGCTCGAAGAGGGCGCGCTCGCTGGTGCGCCGCTCGGGCCAGGGCAGCGAGGTGAAGTCGAGGGGGCAGATGGGCGAGAAGGCGTAGCCGTACGGGTTGTCGGCCGCCGGTTGCTCGACCGCGCCGAAGGTCGCGTCGGTGACCCAGAAGGTGCGCCGCAGCCCCAGCTCGGTGGCCTGCTCGTTGCGAACGGTGG
Source organism: Myxococcus sp. (assembly GCA_014879945.1). Classification (GTDB taxonomy): domain Bacteria; phylum Myxococcota; class Myxococcia; order Myxococcales; family Myxococcaceae; genus Xiheimicrobium. The sequence goes on along the minus strand of JACSRE010000176.1, from coordinate 19,573 downwards.
GGAACTGGTTTCGCGAGCGCCACTGCACCTGGGTGTTGGTCTCGTCGAAGACCCCATAGACCAGCAGGCTGCGCGTCAGGTGCGCGGGCCCCAGGCCCACCACGTTGAAGAGCACCGGCGCCTCGAGGCTCAAGGCCCCGTCGCGGTGGTAGCGGAGCCGCAGGCCGACCTCACGCGGCGTCTTCTCCACCTTGACGCTGAGGCTCCCGCACCGGGCCTTCACGCCGCAGTCCACCGGCAGGTGGGTGTGCACCGGCGTCAAGAGCGACAGCTCCGTCCACGGCACCACCACGTCGTCGGTGCGGTACCTCAGCTCGATGAGCGACTCGGCCCCGAGGCCCTGCTCGGCCTCGACCCGGTAGAAGACGAAGAGCGTCTGCTCGTCTTGAAACCAGCTCACGTCCGAGAGGGTGAAGCCGGCGTTGATGTCGGTGATGGGCACCTTGCCGCAGCCCAGCGGCAAGCCGCTGCTCGGGTCGAGCACGCACGAGGCCAGCAGCGCCGAGACGAGCGCCGTCGACAGCCGGTGTGTGGCGCGCGCCGAGCCCATCGGTCAGTTGACGAGCTCGGGGAAGGTGACGGCCCCACGGGCGATGCGCCGGCGCACCGACGACACCAGCTCGGCCTGGCCCTTGCGCGCGAGCTCGAGCTGCTCGGCGCGGGAGCCGAACGACATGCTGGCCTTGAGCGCGGTCTGCACCGACGACGAGAGCTGGCCGACGAAGGCCTCGCGCCGCGCCGAGGGCTGGAGCGACAGCCACGCCGCCAGGCCCTTCACGTCCACCTCGAGCAGCAGATCGGCGCGCTGCTCCGCTGGCACCCGCAGCAGCATCTGCGGCGAGAGGATGTTCTCGTACCACCCGGGGAAGCCGTCGCCCGAGAGGGCCTGCTCGAAGAGCGAGCGGCGGTCGGCGTCTTCGAGGTGCGACAGCAACACCGAGAGCGCGCCGGCGGCGTCGAACTCCTGCCCCTGGTCCACCACGTCGGGCATGGCGTGGGCGTGCCCGTTCTTGAGCGGCTTGCCCTCACGCGCGTTGCCCACCGCGTCGAACAGCGCGGCGCGCTCCTGCTTCGAGCTGCGGTTCGACTGGAGCAGCTGGTGCGCCACCCCCACCTTGAGCGGGTAGGGGAGCAGCCGGGCCACCTCGTCTTGCTTGTCCAGCGGCGCCAGCGCGAAGAGCAGCGCGCCCTGCCGCGGCGGCAGCTTCTCGATCATCTGCACCAGGGCCGCCGAGCCGAACTCGTCTTGCAGGCTCCGGTACACCTCGGTGTCGGGCTGCGCGAGCAGCGAGGCGGCCACCGCGTTCTGGTTGAGCGTGCGGAAGAACTGCGCGTCGGTGGGCAGCGCCGCGGCGTCCATCGTCTTGAGGAACTGGGCCAGCTCGGCCTTCCGCGGCGCCAGCGTCGCGTCGTGCTGGAAGGCCAGCGACATGCGGTCGCCGAACAACACGGTGGCCTTGGCGAGCATCGGCAGCTCGCCCTGCCGCAGCCACTCCCGCAGCAGGTGCCCCACCAGCGCGTCGTCCTTCTCGAGCGGGGCCTCGGCGATGCGCCTGGCCCACGCGGTCTGCTGCTCGGTGACGAAGGCCGCGTCGGCGTCGGCGGGCGTCTCGGCCTTCTCGGGGGGCGGCTCGTCCTTCTTCTCGGGCGGGTTGGTGAGCTGCGCGAGCATGGCCTTCTCTTCGAGCGTCTCTTTGCCCAGGCGGCGCGAGGCCCAGATGATCACCATCGTCGCGAGCGTCGCGAGGAAGACGGCGATCATCCAGCTGAAGTGCGGCAGCAGGGCCTGCCACAGCTCGCGCACGGCGACCTCGGCGTCCCACTTCGCGGGAGGCGGCGGCGCGGGCTCGACCTTCGGCTCCTCTTTCTTCTCGGGCGGCTTGTCCTCCTTCGGCGGCGGCGACTCGGCCAGCGAGGGCGAGATGGGCTCGAGCACCTGGCGCGACACCACCACGCGCAGGAAGCCCTTCGAGAGCCGCTGCTCCAGGCGGCGCGAGAGCGCCTCGACGTCGCGCGCCGGCACCGACTTCTCGTGGGTGAACTCGCACCGGGCCTGCGTCAGGTACAGCTGCGCGGCCACCGCGCCAGGCCCCTCGTTGGTGCCCAGCCCCGGGAGCGAGCTGTTGCTCGAGGGCAGATCGACCGCGAGGTGCTCCCGGTACACGCAGCCCTTCGAGGAGCAGCGCTCCGGCGCGCAGTCGCGCAGCAGCGCCTGGTCGAACTGGCGCTCCAGCTCGCGCACCTCGAGCACGATCTGCGGAGGGATGGTGCGCTGCGGCGGCGGCGGCGAAGGCAGCGGCGCTGAAGGCGCGACGGGCGGCGCGGCGGCCGGCTGGGCCACCACGACGGCCGAGACGAGACCAGCCAGGAGCAGGAGCGTTCGCATCAATAGATCCTCACCACCACGCGGCGCAGGCGGGCGTTCTTCTGCTCATCGGTCAGCCCAACGAGCTGCTCCGGCGGCAGGGGTTTGGTGTCGGCGTAGCCCTCGACGCGTACGCGCTGCCGGGGAATGCCGACGGCCTCGAGCCGCTCACGCACCACGATGGCGCGCTCGGCCGCGAGGTCCCAGTTGCTCGAGAAGGCGCTGCCCGCGTTCACCGGCTTGGCGTCGGTGTGCCCCTCGACCGCGAAGCTGTAGCGCTGGCCGTAGGGCTCGAGCGTCTTGAGCATGCTCGAGACGATGGCCTCCATCTCGGGGCGGATGACGGCCTTGCCCGAGTCGAACACCAGGCCCGAGTTGAGGGCGATCTCAAGGCCGTCGTTGGTGACGTTGGTCGAGACCAGGTCCTTGAGCTTCTGCGCGGCGATGCGCGCGTCGATGTCCTTGCGAATCGCCTCGAGGCTCGCGGGCATCTCGGCGCCCGACAGGCTCTTGGCGATCTGCTGCATGCGGCCCTTGCTGAGGTTCGCCGCGCTCAACAGCACCACGAAGAACAGCAGCAGGTTGGTGATGAGGTCGGCGTAGCTGAGCAGCCAGCTCTCTTCGCCCATGGCCTTGCGTCGTCTCATCTCACGCCCCCGCCCCGCGCGTGACGAGCTCGTTGACGCTCTTCTCGCAGCGCTCCAGCACGCCCAGGCGCTCGTCGAGCAGCCCGTTCCAGAAGTGCCCGATGGGGCCCGCGATGCCGGCGCCGAAGGCCACGCCGTAGAGGGTCGCCAGCAGCGCCAGCGACATCGCCGCGCCGATGTTCAGGTTCTCAGACGACATGTTCTTGAAGAGCTGGATCATGCCGGTGATGGTGCCGACCATTCCGAAGGCGGGGCCCAGCTTCGACAGCATCTCCCAGTTGCTGATGGCCGGCTGCCACTCGCTGATCTCGTCGTGGCGCAGCTCGGTGAACACCTTGGCGCTCGAGGTCTCGTGGCCGCGCTGCAGGAGCAGCTCGAGGGTGTGCTTCGTCGACGTGAAGGCGCTCTTCTCGGCGAGGGCCACCGCGGCGCTGCGCTGCCCGTTCTTCCACAGCGCGCACAGCTCCTCGCGCTCCCGTTCCATCTCTTCGGTGGTGCGGTGAAACGAGCGCAGCCCGGGGATGAGCTCCTTGAGCGCCAGGATGGTGCGCAGGGCGTTCTTGCTCGACGACGACAGCAGCACCGCCGACGCCGAGCCGACGACGACCATCACCAGCGCGTGAAAGTCGAACGCCGAGACGGCGCGGGTGGCGTCGCGATCAGAGAAGCCAAACCAGACGATGAAGGCGAGTACGGCGATTCCAAGCAGCTGCACGGGGGGCTCCTCCCAGGCTCAGGGTTGTTGTTTGCGCAGCTCTTCGAGCTTCTTGCGCACGGCGGGGTCGCTCTCGACGGCCTCGGCCGCCTCGTAGACTTCGATGGCCTTGTCGCGCTCGCCCAGCATCAGCAGCAGCGACGCCTTGGCCCGCAGGAACTCGGGGTGCAGCTTGTAGCGTTGCAGCACCGTCTCACACCACTCGAGGGCCAGGGCGTAGTTGCCGGCGCGGGTGGCCTCCTGCATCAGCGCCTGCGCGCGGGTGATGCTCACCTCGGGCGCGTCCTCCTCCACCTTCAGGCCTCGCGCGCGGTAGGCCTCGATCAGCGAGCCGTCGGCCTTCGTCGGCGGCGGCGGCACCAGCCGCATCGGCGCGATGGTCTTCACCCCGGCCGAGCCCGCGCCGTGCTCGATGACGATGCGCTGGCCGCTGGCGAGCACCGGTACGTCGACCTCGGTCAGCACCTTGCCGTCGTTCCACCGCACCTTCATCACGGTGGTCGAGCCGTACCCGAAGGGCCGCACCAGGGTGTCGTCCTCCTTGAGGGTGGTGTTCTTCTTCACCTGCGGCTCGATCAGGTAATACGTGTAGTTCCTCGCCGTGCACGACGCGCCCAGGGACAGCGCGATGAGCAGGCTCGCCAGGAGCTTCAAGGTGCGGAGTCGGGTCATGGCAGGAAGGGCAGCAGCGAGAAGTTGAGCAGCGAGATGCCGATGGCCACGCGGCCGTTGGTCGAGATCGACGCCAGCAGGGCGTAGTTCGTCTTGAAGAGCGGCAGCCGCAGCATGAAGGCGCCGGTGAAGAGCGAGTCGCCGAGGAAGGCCTGCGGGTTGTCGGGGTTGAGCGAGGTGATGACGGCGTTGGGCACGCTCACCAGGAACTTCGCGCCCACCATCAGGTTGAACGCGGGGGGAATGACGCGGAAGTACGAGACGCCCAGGCCGATGAGCGGGTCGATGATCGACACCGAGAAGCCCGACAGGTTGGCGTTGTCGGGGCCCCACTGCTCGAGCCAGTCGAGCGAGATGTGCTGCTGGGGGAGCAGCCCCAGATCGACGAAGAGGTGGGTGAGGCTGTCGCCGCGGCTGCGGCGCTCGAGCTCCTGGGCGAGCGTCACCGTGGTGCGGCTGGTGGTGGCCGAGACCAGGTTCTGATCGAAGTTCTCGGCCAGCACGATGCGGCCGTTGCGCAGGTCGACGATGCGCACCGCGACGCCCTCCATCGTCTCGTCGATCCAGATGCCGCTCACCGCGCGCGCCGAGGCGCCGCGGGTCAGCTCGTCGAGGCGCACTAGCTCCTGCACCGAGAGGCTGGTCGAGTGCTGCTCGAGGCGGCCCTCTTCGACGGTGAGCCGCTGCGCCATGCACGCCTCGCACGCGCGCAGCGCGCCGGCGCCGAAGACGCGGGCCAGCGCCGTCACCGCCGCCGCGGGGTACCAGGCGCGGGTCTGCTCGAAGGCCGGCTGGGTGCTCACCACCAGCGCGGGCGTCAGGTCCTTGAGCGAGAGGACGCCGTCGTTGAGGCGGCGGGGCAGCGACTCCTCCAGGCGCGAGAGGGCGCCGCGCGTGGCCTCACGCTGGGCCAGGGCCGGCAGCGAGGCCAGCGCCACCGCGACGACGAGGGCGCGCGTCAGAAGCAAAACGAGACCTCCACGCCGAACGACTGAAAGCGCACCAGCACGTCCACGTAGGTGCCGATGTTGTCGGTCGTCTCGATCACCGGCAGCGTCTCGAGGAAGACCGACACGCCGATGCGGTTCTTCACCCGCAGCTCGAGGCCCACGGTGAGAATGCCGAGCGTCGCCCGCGGCTCGTTGTTGGTGTTGGTGTTCAGCACGTCGTCGATGGTCGGGTTGGTGTTGCGGAAGATGAGCATTCCGCGGCCCTGGCCGAAGAGCACGCCGGCGCCCACGAAGCCGTAGAGGTCGGGCCATGTGAGCGAGGTGCTGTTGCCGGTCAACAGGCGCGCCACCCGGCCCTGGGCCATCACCGCCACGTGTGACTGCGGCAGCCAGCTGAAGGCGGCGTTCATGCTCGCCGTCCACGCGCGCGCCTGGCTGAAGGCCGCCTCGAGCCCGGCGCTCACCCAGAGGAAGGGCGTGGTGTTGATGCTCGTCTGCGTGCCCGGCGCGTAGGAGCGCACCCCGATGCGCACCGGCACCAGGAAGAGCCCGCGGCCGCCGAGCGCCTCGAGGTAGCTCTTGCGCGCCTCGGCCACGCTGGTGAGGCGCTCGCTCTCGCGCAGCATGGCGGGCGCCGAGGTGGCCGTCGACAGCGTGCGCGCCGAGACGATGCGCAGCGAGGCGTCGAGCGTGGTGAGCCGCGCCCGCAGCACCAGCGACGAGCCCTCGGCCTCGAAGTCGAGGAACAGGGCGTGCTTCGCGCCCGACGACAGCCCGGCCTTCGCCAGCGCCTCGGGGGCGTCGAAGCCGCGCGACACCACCGTGCCGGTGGCGCCCGAGTGCACCACCCAGGCGGAGCACGAGGGGCAGTGCACCAGCTGCAGGTGCGTTCGTGGGTTGCGCGTCACCAGCCCGGCCAGGTGCGTCTCGAGGTACGCCTCGAGGCCCGTGCCCAGCGACACCGGCACCGACACGCCCGCCAGCACCACGCCGGTGTCGACGTCGAAGGGCGCCCGCAGCGTCCACCCGTAGACGAGCTCGTCGATCAGCTCGGCGGCCTGCAGCTGCACCTCGCTGGCGACCTCGGCGCGCAAGAGCTCGAGCTGCTGCTCGCGCGGGTCGATGGCCTCTTCGGCCCGGCCCGTCGCGGCCAGCGCCAGGGCGCACGCGAGGACGACGCGCCTCACGGCAGCCACCTCCACGCGCCGCGCTGGCAGAGGCCCGCGTGCAGGGCCGTCTCTCGGGGGTCGACGATCATTAAGCCGAGGAAGACGTCGTCGGGGCCCATCACCGACGTCGAGAACGAGCGCGCGCACGCCACCCGGTACACCTCGCTCTGCGGCAGCGTCGCCAGCACCGCCACGTCGCCGGCCGTCAGCGTGGGCACCCGGTCGGACACCTCGAGGCCGCGCTCGGCGAGCGAGGTGCGGGCCGCGACGGCGATCTTCTGGGCGACCGGCAGCGACGGGTAGAAGGCGTCGACGTGCCACCGCGCTCCCGGCGCCACGAGGGCGGCCGCGGTCTCGGCCAGGCCCGCCACCTGCGCCGAGAGGGTCGAGAGGATCGCCTCGTCGCGGGCCGGGCGCTCGTCGACGCGCAGGTAGCGGGTGCTGCACGTCAACACGTCGGTGTTCTCGCCGGCGATCTGCCGCGCCGGCTGGGGCGGCACCTGGCCTGGAAACCGCGCCGCGGCGTCGGCCTGCGCGAGCCGGTAGCAGTCGAGGTTGCGCCGCTCTTCGCGCGTCTTGAACAAGACCGGGTCGAGCGCGCAGCCGGCGGCCGAGAGCGACAGCAGGAGCAGGCTGGCGAGCCTCACGGCGAGGCCCCCGACGCCTTCTCGGCGACCGGCTCGGGCGCGAAGTTGTTCATCACCCGCGCGCGCACCTTCGCGTTGTAGAGCAGCTGCGCGAGGTGCCCGTGCAGGTCGCGCGTGAACTCGGCCTTGTAGCCGTCGCCCGTCACCTGCTCGCTCTTGGGGCGGATCAGCAGGTCGATGAGCCCGTTGAGCGCCCACACCCCCAGGCCGAACGACTCGACGAGGCGCTCCTGGTACGACTGCTGCGCGAGCACGAAGCCCTGCGCGTCACGAATGCTGACGTCCTGCCCGAAGGTGTACTCGGTGACGGCGGGCACGAGGGTGAACGAGAAGACGCACAGCAGGGCGAGCAGCGCGTCTTCGCTCTGGTGGAGCCGCTTCGAGGTGACGTCGATGATGTACTGCGGCGGCGCGTCGGAGGGCGTGGCGGCTGCGGCCCTGGCCGCCGGGCGCACCACCTCGGTCGTCACGGTCGCGCCCTGCTTCGACAGCGAGCTGCGCAGGTTGCGGCACAGCACGTCGGGCTCGACGCCCTCGGCCGGGTGACAGCGCACCAGCACCCGGGTGGCCGCGAAGGTGTCAGGCGTCTGCGGGTCGACGGCGATGGGCCGCTGCAGGCCCACCAGCGGTTGGTAGACCGTCACACAGCCTGACATCGCGATGGCGATCGCGGCCCAGCCAACGACTCTCACGAGCCGCCCGTCGTGCAACTGCGAAGCCATGCGTCTCTCGCCACCCCTGCCCGACGCGAACGTTGGTTGCGCAGCGCACCCCGTCGGGACGGAGCGGGCCTAGCACGACAGCGATGTCAGGGAGGCGAGGACTTTCCAGCGGTGATCAACAGCGCTGTAGCACCGCTGATCAGAAGCCGATGCGCACGCCGACGCCGACGCGGGAGTCACCGCGGCTGTCGTGGCTGGCCGAGAGCGCGAAGTCGACGTTGTCGCGCACCTTCCAGGCGGCCTCGGCCTGCGCGGTGGTGCGGTTGGTCTGGAAGTTGTGGTCCACGCCGGCCGAGAGGCGGAAGTTGTCGTTGGGCGTGTAGACGAGGTTGCCGCCGACGTTCTCGAGGCCGCCGCGGTTGGCGTTGACGTAGGCGTTCGCCGAGAGCGTGTCAGAGGTGTAGTTCGCGTTGAGGCCCGCGCGCGTCAGGCCGGTCGAGTCGGCGCTGAGGCTGCCCGAGAGCTTCCAGTTGTCGATGGCCTGCGTGTAGGTGACGGTGCCCGACGCCTTGAAGTCCTTGAAGTGCGCCTGCCAGTCACCGCGCAGCTTCACCTCGAGCTTGTCGTCGAAGAACTTCTGCTTGAGCTCGGGCTTGATGCCCAGGCGCTGGAGCTTCTCGCTCCCGCCCGTCCACGCCACGTAGCCCGCCGCCGCCGCCGCGCCGGCCGCCAGCCCGTAGAACGCCGCCGGCGAGTCGCTCTTGAGATCTTTGAGCAGATCTTTGGCGATGTCGCCGCCGATGCTCCCGAGGTCGCCCAGCTTCGTGCTGGCGATGTCGCGCACGTCGACGCCGGCGGCGCGCAGGCGCTCCTGAACGCCCGCCGCGATCTCGGGCGAGAGCGCCCCGATGGGCATGTCCTTGATGAAGTCGGTCGCCGCGTTCTTCAGCTCGGTCTGCTGCGCGTCGGTCAACACGTCGCCCTCGCGCACCGGGGTGCGGCCGCGGGCCATGCTCATCGCGTCGTGGCCGAGCGCCGCCTCGAGCCGCGCGTTGAGGCGGTCGATGTTGGCGTTGACCGCCGTGCGCACGGGGTTGGGCGCGGTGGCCTGGAGGTCGCCGGCGCTCGGCGCAGGCGTGGTGACGCTGGGGTCGACCGTGCCGCGCGTGCCCGGGCCGGCCGCCCAGCCGGTGGTCTGCGTCGTCGTCGGGGTGGTGGGCGTCGTCGGCGTCGTCGGCGTGGTGTTCGCGATGCTGCCGGTACCAGACAGCGGGCGGGGGCCAGTCACTTTGGGCATGGCCGCACCCTATACAGGCGGTGTAGGGAAGATCCATATGGCCATCATCGGGATCCTCGACACGGCGCTGCTCCTCGACTCGAGCAAGGTCGGCGCCGACGCGGCGAAGTCGCTGGAGAAGACGTGGAGCGAGGCGAAGGCGCAGCCTGAGGACAAGAAGCGCGAGCTCCTCGCCCAGCTCGAGCAGAAGCGCGCCAGCTTGCGGCAGCAGGTCCTCGATCGCGCGCGCCCGGTCGTCATCGAGCTGGCGAAGAAGAAGAACCTCGAGGCGGTGCTCGAGAAGGGGGCGGTGGTGTGGTCGACCGCGGAAGATCTCACCGCCGAGGTCATCGCCCGCGTCGACGCGCAGGGGCCGCTGAAGGGCTGATCCGTCACCCGCCGCGCCGGCCTCGCATGATGCGCCCGAAGTCGCGGGTGCGCAGCGCCTCGAGCGTAAGGCCCGTCGCCTCGACCTCGGCCTGGGTGAAGGCCCCGCACGACCAGCCGCGGAGGAAGAAGTTGAGCAGGCCCTGGCCCGTGGCGGCGTCATCGAACGAGGTGCCGACCGCCGTCGCCTGGCCGAGCTGCGCCACGAAGTTCGAGAGGCGCCTGGTCATCGCGGCCCGGTGCTCGAGGAAGAACGCGAACGAGGCGACGTAGCGCGGCACCAGCTGGCCCGGGTGCAGGTCCCACCCCTGGAAGAAGCCCTGCTCGAGCGCGCGCCTGATGTTGGCGGCGTGCGCGCGCCAGGCACCGTGCACCGCGGTTGTGTTCTCGGCGCGCTGCGCGTCGGTGAGCGTGTCGCCTTTGTGCGGGGCGATGGGGAGCTGGGTGGTCGCGCCGTCGGAGAGGAAGACGCCGGTGCCCGCGAACGAGGTCTTCATCACCTGCCGCAGGTGATCGCAGGCGGGGTGATCGAGCCGCTGCACCGGGGCCGCCACGTCCATCGACGCGGTGTAGTCGTACGCGCCGAAGTGCGCCGCGAAGAGCCGGCCTTCGCCCGCGGCCACCATCGCCGGCAACGTCAGCACGCCGCCGACTCCGTGGAGCCCCGGCGCTGACTCGACCATCACCTCGAGCCGAAGCGTCCGGGGCGCGAGCTCGAGCCGGCGCTCCACCGCGTCGAGCACGCCGACGAGGGCCTTCACCTGCCGTGCGTCGGTCACCTTGGGCAGCGTGATGAGAAACCCGGCAGGCGTGTTCGCTCCCAACGCGACGAAGAAGCGCTCGAGGGTGCGCAGCGCGCGCGGCGCCAGCTCGGCCGAGAGGGCCTTGACGCGCAGCCCGAGGAACGGTGGCGCCTTGCCGGTCGCGAGGAGCTTCGCCACTTCTTCTCCCGCTCGCGTGGCGTGACCGTCTTCTTCGGCGTCGTCGCGGTGGCCGTAGCCGTCCTCCGAATCGAGGCGGTAGTCCTCGACAGGCTCGGTCTCGAGCTTGTGCGTCACCCGCGCCAGGACCTCGTCGGCCAGCGCCGGGTGAAGCTCGAACACGCGCGCGAGCGTCGCCGCGTCAGGGGCGTAGGCGGCCAGCATGGCGCGCGCGACCTGCCCGAACTTCGCCGGCGTGTTCGCCGAGAACAGGTGCATGCCGCCGTAGACGACGTGCAGCGGCTGGCGGCGGCCTCCGTCTCCGGGGAAGCGCGCGGCGAAGTCTTGCTGCGCGGCGTCGACCAGCTCGAAGGCGGCGGCGCGCTCGGCGTCGGTGAGGAGCATGCGCCGCTTGTACGGCGGGCGACCGCAGAGGAGAAGTGACGGCATGGCGGGCATGACGGCGGCGCAGATCGAAGTGTTCCTCGCGCGGGAGTTCTCCCAGGTGCAGACGCCGAAGGTGCGGCACGCAGACGGCAAGCGCGCCGAGCTGGCGCTCGAGTACCAGCCGCATCAGCTCCGGCCCGGCGGCACCTTGTCAGGGCCCACCATGATGGCGCTGGCCGACACCGCCATGTACGCGCTGGTGCTGTCGGCCATCGGCGAGGTGCCGCTGGCGGTGACGACCAACCTCTCGATCAACTTCCTGCGCCGCCCGAAGCCCGAGGCGTTGATCGCCGAGGCGAGCCTGCTGAAGCTCGGTCGCTCGCTCGCGGTGGGCGCGGTGTCGCTGCGGCCCGCCTCGGAAGACGAGCCCTGCGCGCACGCGGTGGTGACGTACGCCTTGCCGCCGGCGCGCTGACGTCAGCGCCGGGTGAAGGTGAGGGTCGCGCTGCCATCGGCGGCGACCGTCACCTTCGCGCGGAAGTCGTCGCCCGCGTTCACCTTGGCGGCCAGGCGGGCGGCGCACTCCTTCGCGCTCCAGCCCTTCGCCGTCGAGAGCGTGAAGAGCCGCGAGTTCTTCTCGGTGTAGTCGGTGCGGCCGAAGACGTCGGTGGTGGGCGCCTTGTCGATGTCGAGCGAGAAGGACATGCCGCGGCTGACCGAGTAGCTGCCGCCGAAGTCCGGGTTCACCTCGCGCGCGCCGCTGGTGGTGCCCTTGATGGTGACGCTGTTCGAGCCGCTCGTCACCTTGAGCCCCGGGTCCGACGCCGTGTGCTTGATGGCGATGGGCGCGCCCTTCGCGACGGCGGGCTGCGTCGGGTACACCGGTCGCGACCACGCCGACCAGTAGGACATCGGGTTGAACGGGTTGAAGGCGACGGGCATGGCGGGTCTCGTGGGGAGAAGTGCGACGGTGTGTGCACAGATTCTCGGGGCCCCGGTTGAAAAGATTCCGCCGTATTGTTTCTTGTGAATCGCCTCTCAATCCAGGAGGTTGCGCGCCTCAGAAGCGGGCGGTGGCGGCCCACCACAGCGGCACGGTGGCGAACGAGAGGAGGGCGCCGAGGGCCGACATGGCCGCCGAGACGGGGGCCGCCAGCCGGTACTGCGCCGCCAGCACCGCCGCCGTCACCATGGGCGCCATCGCCGCCTGGCCCACCGCCACCCGGTCGGTGAGGCTGAAGGGCCCGCCCGCCACCAGCAGCACGCCCAGCATCACCGCCGGCGCGCCCACCAGCTTCCACGACAGGCCCAGGGCCAGCGAGCGGCCGTTGCCTCGCAGGCTCGAGAGGTCGAGCTGCCACCCGACCGCCACCAGCGCCAGCGGCGTCAGCATGTCGGCGAAGCGGGTGAGCACCACCTCGACCCACGCCGGGTAGGCCACCGGGCGCAGCGCGAAGGCCAACAGCAGGGCGATGAACGGAGGGAACGTCACCAGGCGCCTCAAGACGACCGCCGGCCGGGTGCTCTCGCCGCCGAAGGCCATCGCGAAGGGAACGGCGCCGAACGCGAAGACCAGGAAGCTGCCCAGCTGATCCATCATCGCCGCCGGCGCGACCGCCGCGGGGCCACCGAGGGCCTCGAGCAGGGGCACGCCGATGAACGCGGTGTTGCCCAGGCCGGTGCTCAAGGCGAGCGCGCCGGCCAGCTCCTTCGAGGCCCAGCCCCGCTTCACCGCCACGATGGCCGCGAGGGCCGCCAGGCCGAACAACGCCCACAGCACCGCGGCGGCGACGAAGAACGTCGCCTCGAGCGCCACGCCGTGCACCGTCTTGAGCACCAGCGCCGGCAGCGAGACCGACAGCACCCAGGTGTTCAGCACCGCCGGCGTCTCTCGGGGAATCGACGGCACGCGCCGCGCCACCGCGCCCAGCGAGAAACAGAAGATCAGCAGCCCGACCATCACCTCACCGCGGCGAGCGTCGCCACGATGGCCTCGCCGTAGAGCCTCAGGCGCTTCTCGCCGAAGAAGGGCAGGGCGCGCAGCAGCTCGGGCGCCTCGGGGTTCATCGAGGCGATCTCCGACACCAGCGGGTTCGACAGCACCACCGAGGGCGTGACGTTGCGCCTGGCCGCGGCCTCTTTGCGGAAGGCCACCAGCGCCTCTTCGCGCCGCCGCTTGCCGGGCTCGCGGTCCTTCTTCTCTTCTTCGACGGGGAGCGTGCCCGCGCGCTGGGCCTCGATGGCCTCTTTCACCACCGCCAGCACCGCGTCGCCGTGCTCGCGCGCGAACTGGCCGCGCACGTTCTTGATGCGCACCAGCTCGGCCAGCTGGGTCGGCGCGCGGGTGGCGATCTCTCCCAGCGCGGTGTTCGACAACATGCGCCCCATGGGCACATCGGCCTTCTCGGCGAGCGATAGCCGCAGCACGTGGAGCTGCTTGGCCACCGCCTGCGCCAGGGCCACCTGCTTCGGGTTGAGGCCCTGCTTCGGCAGCCTCAGCTCGGTCTGCGAGAGCTCCGGCCGCACCTGGGCCTCGACGCACATGCGCGCGCAGTCGAGCTCGACCTCTTCCAGCACGTCGGCGTCGCGACAGGCCTGGCGCACCATGCGGCCCAGCTCGGTGAGGTAGCGCACGTCGTCGGCGATGTACGCGCGCAGCTCCTCGGGCAGCGGGCGCACCGAGAAGTCGGCCTGCTGGTGCTCCTTCTTCAGCGTCGCGCCCAGCTTCTCCTTCACCAGGTCGCCCAGGCCCACCTTCGGCCAGTTCAGCAGGGTCGCCGCGCGGTGGGTGTCGAAGAGCCCCGCGACGCGAATGCCCGCCTCGGCCAGGTACTGCAGGTCACCCATGGCGGCGTGGAACACCTTGGTGCGGCTCGGGTCGGCGAAGACCTCGGCCAGGGCCCCCACGTTCACCTCCGACTCCAGGGTGTCCATCAGCCAGATGCGCTCGTCGGTGCCCACCTGCACGAAGCACAGGCTCGCGCGGAAGTGGTGCATCGAGTCGGCCTCGACGTCGACCGCCAGCTCCTTCACTTCACTCAGCCCGGCCTTCACGTCATCGAGCTGTGACTTGCGAACGACGTCGACGACCACCTCTGGAATCGGCACGAGGGGGGCGACTAGCAACAACCCTGCGTTTGGGCTACGGGCGCGGCGCCCCTTTTGGGAAGACCTCCATGAATGAGCTCGACAAGCTTGAGAAGAGCATCGTGTCGGCCATGGGTAGGGCCGTCGCCGACTGGAAGCTGATCGCCGACGGCGACCGCATCATGGTGTGCCTGTCAGGGGGCAAGGACTCGTACACCATGCTGCACGGCCTGGAGCAGCTGCGGCGCCGCGCGCCCGTTCGCTTCGAGCTCATCGCCGTCAACCTCGACCAGGGGCACCCCGGCTTCCCCGGCCACCTGCTCCAGGGGTGGCTCGAGGGCAACGGCTACCAGTACCGGATGCTGAAGGAGGACACCTACCGCATCGTGCTCGAGAAGCTGAAGCCCGGGCAGACGCAGTGCTCGCTGTGCAGCCGGCTGCGGCGCGGCATTCTGTACAACGCGGCCGTTGACCTCGGCTGCAACAAGATCGCCCTGGGCCACCACCGCGACGACCTCATTCACACCTACCTGCTCAACCTCTTCTTCGCCGGGGCCTCGGCGACCATGCCGCCGCTGCTGCACAGCGACGACGGCCGCAACACCGTCATTCGCCCGCTCTGCTACGCGTCAGAGGCCGACATCACGCGCTTCGCCGAGCTGATGGCGTTTCCCATCATTCCGTGCGACCTGTGCGGCTCGCAGGAGAACCTGCAACGCAAGAAGGTCAAGCGCCTGGTCGAGGAGCTCTCGAAGGACATTCCCAACCTCAAGAGCAGCATCCTCTCGGCCATGGGCAACCTCCACGTCTCACATTTGCTCGACAAGCAGTTCTGGACCGCGCCGTCGGAAGAGGCTCCGCCGCGCGCGCAGCTCAACGCACCACCGGGGCTGGTGCCGCTTTCGTTCGGCGACGCCCGCCCACCCGCTGGGGGGAACGACCATGGCACGTGAGTCAATCGAGAAGGCCCGCGCCGAGCGGAACGCCGCGCTGATCGAGACGATGATGCTGGCCGCGAGCGCCGACGGCCGCGTCGAGCCGGTCGAGCTGCGGGTGCTCATCGCCCGCGTCATCGAGCGCCCCGAGTTCGAGGGCACCGACGCCGAGTCGCTCAACGCGCTCGTCGAGAACTCGGTGAAGAGGCTCGCCTCGGCCAAAGACCTCGACGAGGTGCTCACCAGCCTGCGGGAGCGCCTGCCGGAGCACCGCAACCGGCTGCTCGCCTTCGGCCTGGGCGCCAGCGTGGCCTTCGCCAACCACAAGGCCTCGCGCGAAGAGCTGGGCCTGTTGAAGACGATTCAGGCGGCGCTCGGCATCACCGAGGCCGAGGTGCAGCGCGTCGTCGAGGTGGTGCAGCGCGGTGAGTCGTTGGCCGAGGTGCTGGGCGAGCCCCCCGAGCTGCTCCTGACCGAGACGATGGTGCTGGTGGGCGCGGCCGACGGCGTGGTGCGCGAGTCGGAGCTGATGACGATGTTCGAGAACCTCGCCGGCGACCCGGTCTTCCGCGACGTCTCGCGCTCGGCGGCCGAGGCCGCGCTGAAGAACGCCATCACCAACCTGGCCACCGAGGGCCTGCCGCGCCGCCTGGCGGTGCTGGCCCGCGGCCTCACCACCGGCGCGCAGCGGCGCAAGGCGTTTCAGCTCGCGGTGCGGGTCGCGCGCGCCGAGGGCGAGCCCGGCAAGGAAGAGCTGCGCGTGCTGGAGCTGTTGCAGAGCACCTTCGGGCTGGCCGACGACGAAGCGAAGCAGCTCGCAAAGGAGGCGTGATGCCCACCTCGTCGCCGCCCCGACCTGCTCGCGCGACCCTGCGCTTCGCCGTTCCGCCCACGCTGGCGAACGTGCAGGAGCGCTCGGCCGCGCTCCAGAAGTACCTCAGCGAGGCGCTCGGCAAGCCCGCCGAGGTGGTGGTGCCCGCCTCGTACGAGACGCTCGCCAAGGACCTGCTGGGCGGCAAGGTAGACGCCGCCTGGGCGCCGCCGTTCGTCTGCGCCCGCATCGAGGCCATGGGCGTGCGCGTGCTGGTGCGCGGCGTGCGGGGCGGCGCGTCGACGTACCGCGCGGCCCTCGTCTGCCGGGCTGACTCGAAGCTCACCCACGACACGCTCCAGGGCGCGACCGCGGCGTGGAGCGATCGTGACTCGGTGGGCGGCTACCTCTTGCCGATGGCGTGGCTGCGGGAGCACGGGCACGATCCCGCGAAGGTCTTCCTCAGGCAGGACTTCGTGGGCAGCTACCGCGCGGCCCTCGAGCAGGTGGCCCGGGGCGCGGTCGAGCTCACCAGCGTGTTCGCGGCGGCCAGGGCCGCGGGCGCCGACTCCACCGGCATCGATGAGGTGTGGCCGGGCCAGGAGAAGGTGTTTCGCGTGCTGGCCTGGACCGACGAGTCGCCCAACGACGGCGTCGCGGTGGCGATGTCGATGAGCGGCACCCTCGTCACCGAGCTCGAGCAGGCGCTCTTGGCCATGAAGGACTCGGGCCCCGGCGCCCAGGTGCTGAAAGACATGTTCCACGCCGAGCGCTTCGAGCCGGCGCCGCGCATGGGCTACCGCGCCCTCTACCGCGTCGCCCTCGCCAGTCTCTGAGTCTGGCGGCGCTGTAACGCCATGAAATGACGTGCCTTTGCCTGGCGATGTACCGTGTCAGTGAATCTGAACTTGACGTCATGTTCATGTGTGCGCGATGTCGCGTGAAACATGAATCAGGTCTCATCTTCAGCCCCGAAACGCCTCACGCCGCGCGGCAAGCGCACCCGTCAGCAGCTCCTCGACGCGGCGGAGTTGGTCTTCGGCGAGAAGGGCTTCGAGCAGAGCTCGATCGCCGAGATCACCCAGCGGGCCGAGGTCGCCCTGGGCACCTTCTACGTCTACTTCGAGAACAAGAAGGCCATCTTCGTCGAGCTGGTCGAGCAGCTCGGCGAGCGCCTTCGCAAGACGTTGTCTTTGGCGGTGAAGGGCCAGGCGACGCGCCTGGACAAGGAGCGCGCCGGCTTTCGCGCCTTCTTCGAGTTCGCCGGCAAGCACCGCAACCTGTACCGCATCGTCCGTCAGGCCGAGTTCGTCGATGAGGCGGTGTACCTGGGCTACTACCGCACGCTGGCGGCGGCGTACGCGCGGGGGCTGGGGAAGGCGATGGGGGCAGGCGAGCTCGGCCGCTACGACCCCGAGGTCATCGCCTATGCGTTGATGGGCATCGCCGACTTCCTCGGCATGCGCTTCGTGCTCTGGGACAAGCCCGAAGAGCTCGAGCGCGTCGTCAACGAGGTGAGCGAGTTCGTCGCGCACGGGTTGCTCTCGCCGGCCCGTCGAGGCGGCGCGAAGTGAGGAGCGCGCGCATCACCGCGACCGGCTGCGCCGTGCCCGGGCGGTCGTTGCCGAACGCGTACTTCGACGAGCTGCTCGGCCAGCCCGTCAGCGACTGGCTCTTCACCCACACCGGCATCGAGCACCGCTTCCACCTCGAGGACGGGCAGGTCACCAGCGATCTGGCCACCGAGGCCGGCCGACAGGCCCTCGCGCGCGCCGGGCGGTCGCCCGACGACGTCGACCTGATCATCCTCGCGACCGACACCCCCGACCAGCTCTCGCCCGCGACCGCGGTGGTGGTGCAGCACAAGCTCGGCGCCGCCCGCGCCGTCGCCTTCGACGTCAACTGCGCGTGCGCCGGCTTCGTCACCGCGCTCGAGACCGCGACCAAGTTCGTCCAGGCCGACGCGCGGGTGCGCACGGTGCTGGTGATCGGCGCCTACGGCATGAGCCGGTTCCTCGACTGGACCGACAAGACGACCTGCACCCTGTTCGCCGACGGCGCCGGGGCGGTGGTGCTCGAGGCCGGTGACGACGCCGGCTGGCTGGGCTCGCAGCTCTTCACCGACGGCAGCTACTGGGACGCCCTGGGCATCTACCGGGGCGGCGTGGCCAGCCCGACGCGGCCGGGCGACGAGCCTCCGGTGGTGAAGTTCGTGCGCAAGTTCCCCGCCTCGTACAACGTCGAGCACTGGCCGAGGCTGCTGCGGGCGGTGAGCGGGCAGACCGGCGTGCCGCTGTCCGAGGTGAAGCTCTTCGTCTTCACCCAGCTCAACCTGCGCGTCATCGAGGCGGTGATGGCCGCGCTCGAGCAGCCGATGGCGCGCGCGCACTGGGTCATGAACAAGTGGGGCTACACCGGCTCGGCCTGCATTCCCATGGCGCTGCATGACGCCGTCGAGGCCGGCAGGCTGGCGCCGGGCGACGTGGTGGCGTTCTGCGCGTCGGGCGGCGGCGTGTCGATGGCCGCCTCGTTCTTTCGTTGGACCGCAGGGGGGCGCGCATGAGCACGACCGCATCGAACACCGCGTGGTGGCGGGAGCCGACCCGCGGCCAGTGGGCCAGCTTCAGCGCCGCGTGGATCGGCTGGGTGATGGACGCCTTCGACTTCACCGTCTTCCTCCTGGTGATGAAGCAGATCGCCGAGGAGTTCGGCGCCTCGTACACCTCGACCGCCGGCTCCATCGCGCTCACCCTGCTGATGCGGCTGGTCGGTGGCGTCGTCGCCGGGTGGGCAGCCGACCGCTGGGGCCGCAAGCTGCCGCTGATGATCTCGGTCATCTGGTTCGCGGTCTGCGACGGCCTGATCGCCTTCGCGCCGTCGTTCACCTGGGTGCTGGTGCTGCGCACGCTGTTCGGCTTCGGCATGGGCGCCGAGTGGACCTCGGGCGCCACCCTCGCCATGGAGAACTGGCCGGCCCGCAGCCGCGGCATCGCCTCGGGCATTCTGCAGGGCAGCTGGGCCATCGGGTACCTGCTGGCCGGGGTCGCCGCGGGGCTGGTGGTGCCGACCTACGGCTGGCGCGCCCTCTTCCTGATCGCCGCGGTGCCGGCGGTGCTCGCGTTCCCCATTCGCTACTTCGTGCCCGAGAGCCCCGAGTGGGAGGCCGGCCAGAAGGCAGGCCACGAGAAGCAGCCCGAGGTGTCGTGGCGCGAGATCGTCGCCACCCCCGGCGTGCTGAACCGGCTGGTGTGGGGCTCGGTGGCGATGGCCGCCGGCTTCGGCGGCTACTACGCGCTCACCGGCAACTACTCGGTGATGCTGCTGAAGAACCTCGGCCAGGACATGGCGGGCGTCTCGTGGCACGTGGCGCTCTTCAACCTCGGCATGCTCAGCGGCGCGGTCGCCTGCGGCTACGCGGCGATGAAGAAGGGCATCACCTTCGCGGTGGCGGTGCCGGCGCTGCTGATGGTGGTGGTGGCGCCCCTCTACGTCGGCGCCGCGCCGGGCTGGCTCGCCGTCGGCGCCTTCACCGCGGGCATGTTCGGCGCCGGCTACTCGGGCGTCACGCCGCTGTTGCTGACGTCGCTCTTCCCCGCGCGGCTGCGTGCGCGCTGCGTCGGCATCGTCTACCACGTGGGCGCCGTGCCGGCGGCCTTCGTGCCCATGGGCATCGCGTGGCTCGCCGAGTCGGGCACGGTCTCGCTCCCCGTCGGCATGGGCGTCGTCTGCGCGCTCTGCCAGCTCGGCATGGCCGCGATGATCTGGTTCGCGCCACGAGAGGTCGGCGCCGCGAGGCCCGCGGCCTCTGCTGAAGCCGCCCTCGCTCACTGAAGTGCCGTCCCTCAGCCGTTCACCCTCACCCCGGAGCACCGCATGAGAAGCCTCATCACCGCGCTGGTCGTCCTCTCGTCGTTCGTCGTCCTCTCGAGCCTCGGCCTGCGCG
>JACSRE010000347.1 GCA_014879945.1 Myxococcus sp. | reverse complement strand
AGGCCCACCACCAGCCCCACCGCGAGGCGCCGCTGCCGAATCACCTGGCTGTCTTCGAAGTTCGCCATGTCCACGGTGGCGATGTGATCGTCCACGTCGAAGGCGGAGCGCTTCTGCTGGGCCGAGGTCGGCTTGCGGGGCCGCGAGGGGCGCTGCGCCGGCTGCGGCTGCGGCGCAGGGAGCAGCTCGTCGGTGTGCTCCGGCATCACGCGCGGGCTCGCCGGCGCGAGCACTGGCGGCGCGGCGCGCAGCACGGGCCGGCGTTCGTCTCCGCTGGGGCCGGTGACGTCGTCGGGGATCGGCGGCCCGGGGCGCGCGCGCGGCGGCGGCACCAGCAACCGCGCGGGCGGCTGGGACTGCGTCGAGATCGACGGGTCGCTGAGCTCCTCGTCGGCCGCCGGGCGCTGCGAGGTGGGCTCGAGCCCGACCACCACGTCACCGGTCTTCAGCTCGGTGGGCCCGGTCATCGAGATGCGGGTGGGCCCCAGGTCCATCGACAGCGACGGCGACACCAGGGCGAGGGTGGGCTCGCTGCGGCCGACGTTGGTGCGCTCCGGCTCGTACGAGGGGTCGATGGGCGCGAGCGTCGGCTCCGAGACGGGCGGCGCCGAGTAGGGAGCGGTCGCGATGATGTCGCGCGGCTTCGGCCTGGGGGGCTCCTCGGTCAACGCCAGGTCGCGCGTCGGCAGCCGCCCGACCGGCGGGCCGGGCTTCTCGCGTTGGGCCCCCGGCCTCGGCGCGCCGGGGATCGAGACGGTGCGCTCGTCATCGTCGAAGGGCGAGGGCTTCTTCGGCACGTGCGCCGGCTCCCCCTTCGCGCTGGTCTGCGCGTTGGGCGGCACGAAGACGCTGGTGCGCTCATCGTCGTCGCCGAAGAGCCCGGCGATGTAGTGGCCGACGTCTTCTTTGGTGGTGGGCGCCTCGACCTGAATGAAGGCGTCGAGCGCGGCGCGCACGTCTTCGGCCGTCTGGTACCGCACGTTGCGGTCCTTCTCGAGGCACCGCATCACGATGCGCGCCAGGGCCGCGGGGTAGCCGGGCACCACCGTCTGCGGCGGCGCCGGGTCCTCCATGCGGATCGAGTAGATCACCGCCTCGGTCGTCTGCCGGTGGAACGGGCTCTTGCCGACGGTGAGCTCGTACAGGAGCGTGCCGAGGGCGAAGAGATCGGCGCGGTGATCGAGGCGCTCTTGGGTGAGCTGCTCCGGCGCGAGGTAGAGGAACTTGCCCTTGATGACGCCCGGCTTCGACCGGCTCATCCACGCGGTGGCCTTGGCGATGCCGAAGTCCACCAGCTTCACGTCGCCCTGGTAGCTGACCATCACGTTCTGCGGGCTGATGTCGCGGTGGATGATGCCCAGGGGCTTGCCGTCGGGGCCCGCGCGCTGGTGGGCGTGGAACAGCGCCTCACAGAGGCGGGCGATCACCCAGGCGCCGACGCCGGGCGGAATCGGCGCGCCGCGCTCCTGCTCCTTCTGGAGCACCTTGCGCAGATCGATGCCGTCGACCCACTCCATCGCGATGAAGGTGGAGCCGTCGAGCCGGCCCAGCTCGTACACCTCGACGATGTTGGGGTGGTGGAGCTGCCCCGCGATGCGCGCCTCATCGAGGAACATCTTGAGGAACTCCACCTCCTCCGCGAGGTACGGGAGGATGCGCTTGAGCACCACCATCTGGCTCGAGCGGGTGTCCTTCGCCAGGTAGAGCTCCGCCATGCCGCCGACGGCCAGCCGCTTGAGCAGCAGGTACGGGCCGTAGGGGACGGCGTTCTGGGGGCCTTCAGTCGCGATGCGTCACTCCCCGGGTGCAGCGCGCCAGCCTACCCCGGACGAGCCGAATCGTGACCTCGTTGCTGGCAGGGGGTCGTCGTCAGTACCGGTAGAAGCCCTCGCCCGACTTCTTTCCGAGCTTGCCGGCCCGCACCAGCTTCTTGAGCAGCTGCGGCGGGCGGAAGGTCGGGCTGCCCGTCTCGGCGTAGAGGTACTCGGCGATGGCCAGGCGCACGTCGAGGCCCACCAGATCGCCCAGCTCCAGCGGCCCCATGGGGTGGCCGTAGCCGAGCTTCATCGCGCGATCGATGTCTTCGGCCGACGCGACGCCCTCTTCCAGCATGCGGGTGGCCTCGAGCCCCAGGGCGACCCCCAGCCGCGACGAGGCGAAGCCCGGCGAGTCCTTCACCACGATCAGCTCCTTGCCGATGGCGGCCCCGTACCCGCGCACCCGGGCGATCGTCTCGTCCGAGGTCTGGAAGGCGCGCACCACCTCGAGCAGCTTCATCAGGTGCACGGGGTTGAAGAAGTGCAGGCCCACCACGCGGCCGGGGTGGGTCGCCGACGCCGCGATCTCGGTGAGGCTCAACGAGCTGGTGTTCGACGCGAGGATGGCGTCGGGCGCGCAGTGCCTGGAGAGCTTCGCGAACAGCTCCTGCTTGAGCGCGAGCTTCTCGGGCGCCGCCTCGACGATCAGCTCGCAGGGCGCGAGGGCCTCGAGCGCGTCGGTGGTGGTGAGCCTCGCCAGCGCCGCGTCACGGGCCTCGGGCGTCACCTTCTTCTTCTCGACGCCCACCTGGAGCGTCTTGTCGATCTTCGCGCGCCCCGCCTCGGCCGCCGCCGTCGTCACGTCGTAGAGCACCACGCTGAAGCCGGCCTGCGCCGACACCTGCGCGATGCCGTGCCCCATGGTGCCCGCGCCGATCACTCCCACCTGCGTCAGCTCGCTCATGGCCCCGCTGTCTGCCACAGCCCGCGCCAGGAGTCGTTCCGCGCGAGCCCCTCAGCCCTTGCGCTTCTTCTCGAGGAACGCCGTCATGCGCTCGCGCTTGTCGGCGGAGTCGAAGAGGAGCGCCTGGGCCAGCCGCTCCACCGGCTCGGCGTGCTGCTGCCGGGCGAGCGCGTTGAGCGTCACCTTGGCGACCTGCACCGCCAGCGGCGAGTTGCGGGCGATCTGCTGCGCGATGTCGTGGGCGATCGACAGCGCGTCGGCCTCGACCAGCCGCTCGAACAGGCCGTACGAGAAGGCCTCTTCGGCGTCGAGGATGCGGCCGGTGAAGATGAGCTCCTTGGCGTGGCCGAAGCCCACCACCCGGGGGAGCCGCCAGGTGCCGCCGGCCCCGGGGAAGATGCCCAGCGAGACCTCGGGCATGCCCACCTTCGCGCTCCGCGAGGCGACGCGCAGATCGCACGCCAGCGCCAGCTCGAGCCCGCCCCCGAGCGCGTAGCCGTCGATGGCGGCGATCACCGGGCGGGGAAAGTCTTCGAGCTTCTGGAACAGCCGCTGGTTGACGCCGAAGAAGGCCTCGCGGTGCGTGCGCTCCTTGAGCTCGGCGATGTCGGCGCCGCCGGCGAAGGCCTTGCCCCCCGCCCCCGACAGCACCACCGCGCGCAGCTCGTCGCGCTCGCTCCACGCGTCGAGCGTGGCGTGGAGCGCGTCGATCAGCTCGCGGTTGATGGCGTTGCGCACCTCGGGCCGGTTGAGCTCGAGGTGCCCGACGCCGCCTGAGATGGAGGCGTTGAGCACGCCCATCGGGTTACTGCACCATTCCCTGCAGCTCAGCGCACTCCGTCGGGTACAGCACGTAGGTGAACTGGTTGTTGGTGAAGGGCACCGAGCCGGCGTCGCGGTCGCCGCCGCAGCTCGCGGTCCCGATGCACGGCGCGTGGGTGTAGGTGTCCCAGATGCCGGTGAGGCCGTTCGGGAAGGTGACGGCGCCACCGTCGGCGGCGATCGCCCGCCAGTCGCACCGCGCGCCACCGTCGGGGTAGTTGCCGAAGGTGAAGAAGTTGTTCACCAGGATGCCGCCGGTGATCTCGAAGCCGTTGTAGCCACCGACGCTCCCGTCGGGGTTGAGGCGGCTGAGGGGCACCGGCGTCGGGTTGGTGATGGACACCGACCCGGGGATGAAGACGCGCGTCGAGCCGAGCTCGGCGTTGGGGCGGCGCGTGCCGTTCATCGAGTCACCGAAGCCGGGCATCGCGGTGACGGGAATGCTCGAGACGCCGCCGTCCATGACCTCGACGATCAGCACGCCGCCGTCCGCCCGAACGCCCGCGTTGCAGCCGTTGCCGAGCTGGCGGCGGTAGCCAAACCGGTCCCAAGTGGAGAACTGCGACTTGTAGAAGCCGCGCAGGTTGACGAGGTCGCCCACGCGCGGCTGGTAGGTGCGCGGCAGGTCGGTGAAGGCCTTCGCGATCCACATGCCCTGGCGGTTGTCGCGCAGGTCCTGAACCCAGAACTTCGCCTGCGAGTCGCCTGAGGTCCCCAGGAAGCTCTCTTCGACGGCGGTGATCACGACGTCGCGAATCTCGAGGTGCTCGCCACAGATGTTGGCGCACTTGGCCGCGGCGATGGAGAAGTCAGAGCCGTTCCAGCCGAAGCCGTTGGGGCACACGCCGCCGTCGCCAGCGGTGCCGCCGCCCGTCGCGTTGCCGCCGCCCGTCGCGTTGCCACCGCCCGTCGCGTTGCCGCCGCCCGTCGCGTTACCGCCGCCGGTCGCGTTGCCGCCGCCGGTCGCGTTGCCGCCGCCGGTCGCGTTGCCGCCGCCCGTCGCGATGCCGCCGCCCGTCGCGATGCCGCCGCCCGTCGCGAAGCCACCGCCGGTCAACAGGCTCCCGCCGCCGCCGCCCTTCCCTGCGTCAGTTCCGGATGGCCGCACCGGGCAACCGGAGAAGACCGCGAGGACCACGCTCGACACCAGCAGGGTACGAATCGTCATGGAGGGGAACCGGTTCTTTCAGTGGGTCGGCACGGCCGCCAACCCGGTAGATTTTTCAGACCACGACTCCTAAAGGAGCCGATACCCAGGGGCGTGTACACGAGCCCCCTCAGCCCATCAAGACACGGAGTCACCACATGCGCGCAGTCGGCTTCACGAGGCACGGCGGGCCTGAAGTCCTCGAAGTCATTGAGCTGCCGACCCCGGAGCCGAAGGCGAGAGAGGTGCGGGTGCGGGTGAAGGCGGTGGCCCTCAACCACCTCGACGTCTGGGTGCGCAAGGGCTGGCAGGGGCTGCGGCTCCAGCTGCCGCACGTGCTGGGCAGCGACATCGCCGGCGTGGTCGACGCGGTGGGCGCCGAGGTGACCGATCTCGAGCCCGGCGCCGAGGTGTGCGTCAACCCCGGCCTCTCGTGCGGCGTCTGCGAGCGCTGCCTCAAGGGCGACGACAACCTCTGCCGTCAGTACACGATCCTCGGAGAGCACGTGCGCGGCGGCTACGCCGAGTTCGTCTGCGTGCCCCGGCAGAACATCCTCCAGAAGCCCGGGCGCCTCTCGTTCGAGCAGGCCGCGTGCGTGCCGCTCACCTTCCTCACCGCGTGGACGATGCTGGTGCGAAGGGCCCAGCTCCAGGCGGGCGAGACGGTGCTCATTCACGCCGCTGGCTCGGGGGTCGGCAGCGCGGGCGTGCAGATCGCCAGGCTGATGGGCGCGAAGGTGATCGCCACCGCGTCGACGCAAGAGAAGCTCGAGAAGGCCACGCGGCTCGGCGCTGACCACGTCATCAACTACACGACGCACGACTTCGTCGACGAGGTGAAGAAGCTGACGCAGAAGAAGCTGGTCGACGTGGTGTTCGAGCACACCGGCGCGGCCACCTGGGACAAGTCGATCGCCTGCCTGCCCTACGGCGGGCGCCTGGTGACGTGCGGCGCCACCGCCGGCGGAGACGTGAAGCTCGACCTGCGCGTGCTCTTCTACAAGCGCATCTCGCTGCTGGGCTCGACCATGGGCTCCAAGGGCGACCTCTTCCGCGTCATGCAGCTCGTCGACGAGGGCAAGCTGACGCCGGTGCTCGATCGGGTGCTCCCGCTCGAGAAGGCCGCCGAGGCCCACGGCCTGCTCTCCGAGCGCAAGTCCTTCGGCAACGTGGTGCTGACGCCATGAGCGCCTGCTTCGTCGTCGACGCGGTGCGCACGCCGATCGGCAGGCTCCGCGGCGCGCTCAAGGACGCGCGGCCCGACGACCTGGCGGCGCTGGTGATTCGCGCCGTCGTCGAGCGAACGAAGCTCGACCCTGAAGCCATCGACGAGGTGTACCTCGGCTGCGCCAACCAGGCGGGTGAAGACAACCGCAACGTGGCGCGCATGGCGGCGCTGCTCGCGGGCCTGCCGCACCAGGTGCCGGCGGCGACCGTCAACCGGCTGTGCGGCTCCGGGCTCGAGGCGTTGATCCAGGGCGCGCGGATGATTCGCCTGGGAGAAGCCGACGTGGTGATCGCCGGCGGCGTGGAGTCGATGACCCGCGCGCCGTGGTCGATGCCGAAGCCCTCGGAGGCGTTCCCCGGCGGGAAGCTGGAGGGCTACGACACCTCGCTCGGCTGGCGCTACCCGAACCCGAAGCTGGCCGCGATGTTCCCGCTCGAGCAGATGGGCGAGACGGCCGAGAACGTGGCCGAGCAGTGGAAGATCTCGCGGGTCGATCAAGATCGCTTCGCCGTCGCCTCACACGCGAAGGCCGTCGCCGCGCAGGCCGAGGGCCGCTTCGCCGCCGAGCTGGTGCCCGTCGAGCTGCCGCAGAAGAAGGGCCCGCCGGTGGTGATCGCGCACGACGAGCAGCCCCGGGCCGACTCGACCGTCGAGAAGCTCTCGACGCTGAGGGCGGCGTTCCGTGAGGGCGGCACCGTGACGGCGGGCAACTCGTCGTCCCTCAACGACGGTGCCTCGGCGGTGGTGCTGATGAGCGAGCGCGCGCTCGCAGGCCGTACGCCGCTGGCCCGCGTCGTCTCGAGCGCGACCGCCGGCGTCGATCCGCGCACCATGGGCATCGGCCCCGTGCCGGCCACCCGCGAGGCGCTCTCGAAGGCAGGGTGGACGATCGGAGCGCTCGAGCTGGTCGAGCTCAACGAGGCCTTCGCCGCCCAGTCGCTGGCCTGCGTGCGCGAGCTGGGGCTCGACGAGGCGCTGGTGAACGTGAACGGCGGCGCCATCGCCCTCGGGCACCCGCTCGGCATGTCGGGCGCGCGCATCACCGCGACGCTGCTCCACGCCATGAAGGCCAGGGGCGCCCGCCGGGGGCTCGCGTCGATGTGCATCGGCGTCGGCCAGGGCATCGCGGCGACGTTCGAGCGCCCCTGAGCGGGCCTACCGCGCGCTGCAGCAGGCCAGCGGCTTGAGGTCGTTGCACAGCGTGGTGGGCACCGGGCCCGTCGGCCGAACGATCGGCCCGGTGCGGTACGCCGCGGAGATCGAGGCGCCGTTGTACGTCCACGCGACGTTGGCCCCATCGAACCGGCACGCGTAGCTGCTGCGGTAGCCGTTCGAGTCGCGGCCCTGGTCGATCCACGCACCGCTGGCGGGTGGCGCGATGGTGGTGTTGCTCCGGTCGTAGTCACTGCCGAGGCAGAAGAACGAGCCTGGAAACTGAGCGTGGCACTTCTGGTTCGCGCCGATCGCGCCCCCGAGATCGCCGTCGTAGGCGGTCGAGGTGAAGCCGCGGAAGACGACGCTGCTGAGGCTACGGCAGCACGCGAGCGGCTTGACCTCGCTGCAGAGCGTCGAAGGGACCGGCCCGGTGGGGCGCACGATGGGGCCGGTTCGGTAGGCGGCCGAGATCGACGAGCCCGAGTACGTCCAGGCGACGTTGCTGCCGTCGAACCGGCAGGCATACGACGAGCGGTAGCCGTTGGAGTCACGGCCCTGGTCGATCCACGCGCCGCTCGCGGGGGGAGCCGTCACCGGGTTGGCCAGGTCGAACTCGCTCCCGAGGCAGAAATACGAGCCGGGGAACTCGGCGCTGCACTTCTGGTTGGCGCCGAACATGCCGCCCAGGTCGCCCGTGTACGTCGCGAGGGTGAAGCCCGCGAACTCGGGGCCTGAGGCGCCGATGACGACGAGGCCTCCGTCGAGGTAGCGCACGGGGCCCTCGGGGCCCGCCGGCCCTTGCGGCCCCACCGGACCGGGCGCGGCTGGGCCGGTGGGGGC
>JACSRE010000169.1 GCA_014879945.1 Myxococcus sp. | reverse complement strand
AGATGTGTATAAGAGACAGGCCCCGAGAGGAACGGCTCGTCGTCGAACGCCGCGGCGCCCACCAACGCGAGCCCGCTGGAGCCGGCGTTCGCGTCCACCAGCGGGATGGTGGGGCCCGAGTCGACGTCGTCCACGTTGCGGAGCGCGCGAGGCCACTCGGCCGCCCACCCGAAGCCTAGCCAGAGGCGCCCGAGCTCCACCCTGGCGCGACGGTATTGGTCGGCCGCGAAGGGCGCGTCGATGAGCTGCAGCATGTGCGCGGCCAGCCACAGCGAGGAGCCCTCGGGCCCGTCGAACGGCGAGCCGTCGTACCGGAAGCTGGAGCGCAGCAGGCCCGAGCGCGGCTCCACCAGCTTCGCGCGCGCCGACTCGAGCCAGCGCGCGGTGAGCGCGGCGTGGCTGCGCCCGTCGACCGAGTCGGACACCTTCAAGGCCGCCAGCGCGATGGTGTTGCAGAACGTCCACCCCTCGTCGGGGTAGCTCTCGGCGAGGTGGTGCGGCGCCACCTCGAGCTGGCGGGCCACCTCGTCGACGCGCAGGCGCAGCGGCGCCACGAAGTCGGGGCGCACCTCGACGGCCTGCCGCGCCGCCAGCATCAGCGCCACCTCGCCGTCGACGAAGAGGCTGCGCTGCGCGGCGTCGTGGAAGGGCTGCCGCCGGCCGTAGGGCAGCAGGAAGACGTGGTGGCTCGGCGCCTCGTCGCGCAGCGTCTGGGAGATGAGCGCGTCGGCCACCTCGAGGTGCGCGGCCCGGCGCGCCGGCTCCGCGAGCGCGAGGTTGGTGAAGGCCAGCACGGCGAAGGTGCGGCTCATCAGGTCCCACTCGGGGTTGAGGTGCCGCAGCAGCGCGCGCTCGGGTGTGCCGTCGGCCAGGGCGAGCGTGCGCTGTCGTTGGGCGAGCGAGGCCGCGAGGGCCTGGCGTGGAGGAGGGCGGAAGACGAGCTGCACGCAGGGCAGCCACAGCGCGGTGGCGAGGGTGAAGGTGGCGAGCGCGACGGCGACGCGGCGGACGGTCATGCCTCGAGTGTCGCGTCGAGGCGGCCAGACGTGCGGCGCTTCTCCCGCGAGCGGTCGAACGGCGACGGGAGCGGTCGGAACCGGGCGTCCGCCGCCCAGCCTCCATGGGTTGCTCCCTGACCCGAGCTGTCACGGCGGCCCGTTAGCGTTGTCACTTCTGGGGACACGATGCGGAGTCGAAGCGCAGGTGCGGTGGTGTTGGGGTGTCTGCTGTCGGGAACGACGCTGGCTGAGGCGCCGACGGCGCAGTCGCTGCTCGAGCTCGCCGGGCGGCAAGCGGCGAAGGAGCCCGGGCGCGGAAGAGAAGCAGTGCCAACCGGGCTCCTCCTCGCGGCGATGGCGCAGGCCACCGCCCTCGTGGCGCCGGGAGGGCTGCCCTTCGACGGCGCGGCCGAAGAGTGGGTTCGAGAGCGGCTCTTCGAGCACCTCGAGGCAGAGCTCGCGGGCCTGCCGTCGAGGCCCGGGCGCGCGCGGCGCGACGCCTGGGAAAAGCTCGCTCGACAGGCGATGACGCCGCAGCTCGCCGAAGCGGTCCTCGACGCCGCCTTTGCGCTGCCTCCCGTGGTCCGGAAGGGCGACGTGCCGCGGGTGGAAGGCGCCTGGACGCAGGTGACGCAGCTCGAAGGCAGCGAGTCGTTCGCGCTGAGGAAGGCCGTCGTCGTGGAGGAGATCGGCAGCGCCGGCACCGCCAACGGGCTGGTGGATCCGGGGGAGTGGGTGCGGCTCGAGCTCACCTTCACCAACACGACGAAGCTGCCCTGGTTCAGCACCACCGCCATGCCCCGGGTGCAGGGCTGCGCGTGGGTTGACCCGACCCGCGGCGCGGTGCTGGGAGAGGCTGGCCCCGGCGGCGAGGCGGGGGTGGCGCTCTGGCTCTTCGTGCCAGCCGACTGCGAGGGGCCGTCGAGCCTGAGGCTCCAGCTCGCTGACACGCACCGAGGCAACCCGCCGCGCGCCATCACGCTCGAGGTCCGGCCGATGGACTTCCAGCGGCCCCGCGTGACGAGCGTGCGGCTCGACTCGGATGCCCTCGGCTCGAGCGATGGGTCCGAGCGCGACCGCCTCGCGCCCGGCCATCGCTTCGAGTTGGTCGCCGACGTCGGGGTGCCTGGCGACCTGGTGAGCGCGGTCCTCACCAACTGGAGCCCACCCGAGCCCGCGAAGCCGCTCTTCACCTCGCTGACCCAGCGGAACGAGCCAGCGGTGCCGGTGGGCGCGGGCCAGTTCGCTGCGGCCGATGACCTCGATGGCGAGACGGTGCCGACGTCGGTCTGGAGCGCCGTCGCGCAGGGCGAGGCGCTCGAGCCGTGGCTCGTCACGCCAGCGCCGGGGCGGCTCTGGTTCGCCCTCGACACGGCGGTGACCCTCTCGGCGCCCCTCCCAGCACCGCCCGTCCTCCCGTTGCCAGCCAGAGCGCGGCCCGGGGCGCCGAGGCCCGTGCCTCTGCCAGTGGCAGCGGCCCCGGTCGTCAGCTCGAGCGCGGTGCCGCCAGCGGCGGTCGTCAGCCAGCTCGTGCAGCAGTACGTCAGCCTGGTGCCGCACAGCGTGGCGCGGGAGCGGCCCACGGCCGTCGTGGCAGCCTCAGGGTACGAGGTGCTCTTCGACCGCGATGGCTTCTCGAAGGCGTGGGACGCGCTCACCGCTTCGCCCGTTCCTGACGCCCCGCCTGCGCGGCCGACGGCTCGCTACGTGACGCGCAGCTACGTCGCGGTCGCCGCGGCTTCGGCGAAGCGCGTCGAGCGGGAGCGTCCGCCGGACCGCGAGCCACCACCCCCAGCGCCGGTGGTGGTCGCGAAGCCACGGCTCGTGCAGCTCGACCTGGGCGGCGGCCTCTCCTTCTTCGGCACCTTGCCGTCGCCCTTCCAGCCGTTCCTCTGGCTCGGCCAGGAGTTGAGCGCCTTCCCAACCGTGGGAGTGCGCGCCTTCATCGGGCCGCACGTGGTGGGGCTCATCGGCGGGCACCTCGCCACCTTCCCCTACGCCGCGGGCGTGGCGAGCTACCTCGAGGTGAGCGGTGAGCTCGGCGTCGGCTATCGCTTCGCGCTGAAGCCGTTCACGGTGACGCCCTACGGAGGGCTCCTCGGTCGTCTCCGCAGCCACAGCCTCGTCGGGAGCGCGGCGATGATCGGCGCTGTGCTGGGCGCCAACGTGCGCGTCGCGGTCACGTCGGCCTTCGGGCTCGCGCTCGACATGGGCGTGCCGCTGGCGATGGGTGGGCCATCGTTCTCCGCCACCATCACCCCT
The DNA here is from genome assembly GCA_014879945.1 of Myxococcus sp. GTDB lineage: Bacteria > Myxococcota > Myxococcia > Myxococcales > Myxococcaceae > Xiheimicrobium. Next base: position 28,727 of record JACSRE010000169.1, on the reverse strand, counting down.
CCCTCGCTGGGCGAGACCGTCAGCGGCGTCGGCTTCCGCGCGACCCTCAACCTCTCGTTCGTGTTCTGACGGGCGCTGCGTCCCGCGTAGGCGCGGGCGTCAGCCGCTCGCCTCGCGCTCCTTGAGCATGAAGAGGTAGAGGCCCTCGACCTTCTTCCGCGCCCACGGCGTGCGCCGCAGGAACTTGAGGCTCGACGAGACGCTCGGGTCGTGGGTGAAGCAGCGAATGGGCACCTGCTCGCCGAGCGCGGCCCAGCCGTAGTGCTCCGACAGCTCGGTGACGATGCGCTCGAGGGTGATGCCGTGCAGCGGGTCAGCCATGCGCGCAGTCTGCGCCGAATCGGGGGCGCCACAAACGACGGAGCGCTACTGGCAGCGGTTGCTCAGGCACTGGAACGAGCAGCAGTTCTGCGCGAGGCCGCACGGGGCGCCGGCCGCGCCGCAGCTCTGCGCGGCGCACCGCCCGGCGTTGCACTGCCCCGAGCAACACTGGCTCTGCATCGTGCAGACGGCGTTCGCCTGAAGGCAGGCGCCCGACGCGCGGCACGCGCCCATCAGGCACGACGAGCCGGCGCAGCAGTCGGTCGGCTGCGCGCAGGGCTCGCTCACCATTCTGCACTGCGCGCGGCAGGTGCCGGTCGGGCCGCAGAAGCCCTCGCAGCACTGAAAGTCCATGGTGCAGGTGGCGCCTGGCATGGCGCAGGTGAGGGGGCGGCACAGGCCCGCGACGCAGGCGCCGGTGCAGCAGTCCTTCACGCCGTTGCAGGCGCCGCCCGACGGCTGGCAGCTCGCGGCGCGACAGGTGCCGCTCGCGCAGGTGCCTCCGGTGCAGCAGTCTTGCGTGGCGACGCAGCCCCCGCCCGGCATCGCGCAGCCGTCGGCCGAGGCGCAGCGCCCGCTGACGCAGCTGCCGGAGCAGCAGAGCGCCGGGTTGACGCACGCCTCGTTCGTCATCGCGCAGGTGCACGCGCCGTCTCGGCACAGCCCGCTGCAGCACTCGTTCGACGACGCGCACCCCTCGACCAGCGGCTTGCACACCACCTGGCAGAGGTTGTTGCGGCACTCGCCCTTGCAGCAGTCGGCCAGCGAGCTGCACGCCCCGCCGAGCTCCCTGCACGAAGGAGGCGTCATCATGGTGGTGCCGCAGCCCGCCGCCGTCACGGCGAGCCACAGCGCGAGCGGCAGGCGCATGCAGGCACGGTAGCCGGTTGTGCAGGTCGCAGCGAGGCGCGCCGGTTTTCTTGATACGCAGGGCCGCATGCACGTCGTCGTCACCGGCGCCTCGAGTGGAATCGGCGAGGCCATCTGTCGTGAGTACTTCTCCCGCAACGCCCGCGTCACCCTGGTGGCCAGGCGCCGCGAGCTGATGGAGGCGCTGGCGAAGGAGGGCGGCGGTCGAACGCACGTCGTCACCGCCGACCTGAGCGACCCGGCGCAGGTGACGAGCTGGGTGGACGGCGCCGAGGCCGCCAACGGGCCCATCGACGTGCTGGTCAACAACGCCGGGGTGCAGATCATTCGCCGGTACCTCGAGACGCCCTTCGAAGACGGCGCGCGGCTGCTGCAGGTGGACCTGCTCTCGCCGCTGAGGCTCTCTCACTTCGTGGCGCAGCGAATGGCGTCGCGCGGCTCAGGCACCCTAGTTGACGTCACGTCGATGGCGGCCATCGCGCCGACGCCGGGCATGTCCTTCTACAACGCGGCCAAGGGCGGGCTGGCGGCCATCTCGGAAGGCTTGCGCGCCGAGCTCAAGGCCCACGGGGTGCACGTGGTGACGGTGTACCCGGGCCCGGTGCGCTCGCCGATGGAGGCGGCGGGCCGCGCGGCCATCGAAGACTCCTGGGCCTCGCGGGTGTTCGCGCCCACCGGAGAGGCGTCGGTGCTGGCGCGGCTGGTGGCCGACGCCGTCGAGGCGAAAGACGCGCGCGTCATCTACCCGTTCCTGAACGTGTTCGGCCGCCACTTCCCCGCGCTGACCCGCGTGCTGCTCGACACCTTCACGCCGAAGGTGCGCGGCTCGAGCTAGCGGAAGAGTGAGAGGTCGGTGTTGGCGCCCACCACCACCGCCTGCTTGTCGGGCAGGACCGTGAAGTCGACCTTGGAGAAGCCCTGAGCCGCCACGACCTCGCTGGCGAAGCGGTCGCCCTGCAAGGTGTGCAGCACGGTGCCCGTCGTGGCGTGGCTGCTCACGACGCGAAAGACACCGTCGAAGTCGAACTTCGCCTTCCACACCGCGCCCGGAGGCAGCGAGAGCTGCACGGCAGCCCAGCTCAAGGCCTGGAAGCGGACCTCAAGGCCGCCTGAGACGGCGTTGATGGTCGCGAGGCCCCCGTCAGGCGCGGCGCGGAGCACGTCGATGGTCGACGGCGCTCCCAACACCGCCGCTGAGGTCCAGGTGCTGGCGCCCCTCGTGGCCACCCGCAGGGTGGTGCCGGTGAGCCACGCCAGGCGACGGGTCGTGGGCGTCGAGACGTTCCATATGGCCGTCGGCGCCGTCGCAAACCCGCAGCAGTCGTCGTTGTCGTGGCCGAGGCGGTACGGCGGCGAGGACACGGGGGACTCTCTCAGCAGGGCGATGCCCGTCTCGGTCGAGTCGACCATCACGGGGTTACTGACGGTCAAGGCTGAGCAGAAGCGCGTGTCGCAAGAGTAGATTTGGTAGTCGTAGTTGGTCAGCCCCGCGACGGTGGTGGTGGTGTGCGGCAGGCCCACCGTGAAGATGCCCGAGCTCATCGACAACGACAGGTCGACCGTACCCAGGCCATCGAAGGAGTTCGCGTAGCCCGTCCCGGTCGGCTCCTGGACCGTGCCGGTGCGACGGAACGCGTGAATGAAGGTGCGAACCGGAGAGCCGAAGGTGCGGGGGTCGGGCCGCAGGAAGGCGAGGAAGCCCTCCTCCGTCACGAGGTTCTGGCGCGAGCTGATGGCCATCCGGTCTGACACGCTGGCGATGGTCGTGGTCGACCAGACACAGCTCCCGGGTGTGCACACGCCCTTGCACAGCGACTCTCCTGCGGAGCAGCCCTGGCCACACACCCCCCCGCGGCAGGTCGGCGCCCAGGGGCCGGTCGTCGAGCCGGGCGACTCTGCCGGGCAGGTCTGGCAGGCGGCGCCGCATTGGGTGGCGGAGTCCGGCACGCACTGCTGGCTGCAGAGGTTGGAGCCTGGGCTGCAACTGAGGGGAATGCAGGAGGCCTGGTTGGAGCCTCCACACGACGTCGTCGCGGCGCCGGTGGGGCAGGTCGCGCAGGCGCCTGCGCAGGCTCTCGAGCCCGCAGCGCAGGCGGTGGCCACGCAGCGGTGCTGGGCGTCGCACGAAGTCGCCGTCGCGTTGGCGGGACAGGTGGTGCACTGACCGTTGCAGAGCCGGTTGCCGGTCGAGCACGTCGCAGCGACGCACGTCGTTGCGTTACAGGTCGTCGTCGCGACGTTCCCCGTCGGGCAGACCGAGCAGGCTCCACCGCACTGGCGCGCGCCCGGGTCGCAGACGCACTGCCCCGTCTGGAAGTCACAGGACGCGTTGGCCCCGCACGGCACACCGCCACGACAGTCACCGACCGGCGCCCCGCCGCCGCCCGACGCAGCGCCGCCGCCCGACGCAGCGCCGCCGCCCGACGCAGCGCCGCCGCCCGACGCAGCACCTCCGCCCGACGCAGCGCCGCCGCCCGACGCAGCACCTCCGCCCGACGCAGCGCCGCCGCCCGACGCAGCGCCGCCGCCCGACGCCGCGCCGCCGCCCGACGCAGCGCCTCCGCCCGACGCAGCGCCTCCGCCCGACGCAGCGCCTCCGCCCGACGCAGCGCCTCCGCCCGAAGCAGCGCCGCCGCCCGAAGCAGCGCCGCCGCCCGAAGCAGCGCCGCCGCTCGAGGTCGAGGAGACGCAACTCCCGAACGAGCACACCTGGGCGACCGAGCAGCTCAAGCACCTCGCGCCGCCTCGTCCGCACTCGGAGCCAAGGCCAGACTCGCACCTCCCTGCGCTCGAGCAGCACCCATTGGGGCAGCTCGAAGGGCTGCACTTCGACGGAGGAGGACTACACGCGGCCGCAAGGCCGAGCATCGCAATGACGAGGAATCGGTTCACGAAGGTGGCACACCCATTTCCGATTTCGCGCGCAGAACATCTTCCATGTGCTGGGAAAGGTGGAGCACCGGGAGGCTCATGGGGCTCCAGCGCGGCGGAGGGCTGACGCGCGTCGGCGCTGCTGCTGCGCCGCGTCAGCACGATGAAGGCGCGCGCCCGCGGCGCTGGTTACGGCACCACCGGTCCACTCAAGGACCGGAAAGGAAACCGTCATGGCTTCCGACAACAAGCAGGTCATTCGGCGGTTATTCGAAGAGGCGTGGAACCGGGGGCAGTTGGAGGTCCTCGAGGAGTTGATCGACCCGAAGTACCAGGCGCACGACCCCCTGCTGGGCGTGCTCGACTTGAAGGGCTACCGGAGCTCCATCAAGAGCTACCGCACGTCCTTCTCGGGCCTCAACTTCGTCATCGACGAGATGGTCAGCGACGGCAACGTGGTGGCCACGCGATGGACCGCGAGGGGCACGCACACAGGGCCGTTCGGCGCGCTGGCGCCCACCGGCAAGACGGCCGAGGTGAAGGGCATCAGCTTCAGTGAGCTCAAGAACGGCAAGCTGATCAGGACCTCGTCGCAGATGGACACGCTGGGCCTCATGCAGCAGCTCGGCGCAGCGCCGACGCTGGGCGTGCCCGCGGTGAAGCCCGTCATCGAGTCGGTGGCGCGGCTGTAGTGACGACGACGACGGCGCCGCTCCTGCCTCGCAGGGGAGCGGCGCCTCGTCTCACAGCGTCAGCCTGGCCTCGAGGAACACCGCGAGGGGCGTGGCGCCGAACTCGCTGCGCAGGAGGAGCTGACCTGCGTCGTCCACGCCCGGCCGCCGGCCCCACCCCACGAACGAGCCCAGCGCGAAGTCGACCTCGTCGGCTGCGTTGTACGCCAGGCTCACCACCGCGATGCCCGAGCCGTCCTGCGCGTTGAGCAGCCCCACCACCGAGGCGTGGAGGAGCGGGAAGAGCTCGATGCCCGCGTTGAGCCCCGCGTAGTGACGCGAGAGGTAGAGCAGGTCGTCGGGGAAGAAGCGCGTCGCGCGCTCGAGGTAGCCCGACGCCAGCGGCGCGCCGTCAGAGAAGTACGCGTACTCGGCGCCCAGCGAGAGGCTCTGCCAGGTGAAGGTGTACTCCACCCGCGCCGCGAGCCGGCCGTGCACGGGCCCGTCGACGACGCCGTCACCGTCGCGGTCGGGGAAGCCCAGGTGCCCCTCGGTGCGCAGGGTGAGGCCCTTGACGTCGCCCTGGGCCGTCGCGCCCACGACGTAGCGCTCCGAGAGCTTTCCCCCCGTCGCCGCGAGCTGAAAGCCGGCCAGCACGGTGTCGAGCCGCGCCATCACCGCCGAGCGCGCCCAGGTCGGCCGGCCCGAGGTGTCGGAGCCCAGCACGCCCACCAGCTCGAGCCCCGTCACCCGGCTCAGCGCGAACTTCACCCGCAGCGCGTCCACCCCCGGCTTGAAGACGCGGTTGACGCTGGTGGCCGAGAAGGGCGCGAAGAAGTCGTTGGGCGAGAAGAGCGCCGTCACCGAGTGGTTGATGGGGAAGCGGCCCAGCGTCACCGTCGCCGGGCCGAGCTTGCGGCTCACCGCGAGGCGGTCGACGCCCAGCTGCCCACGCACGAAGCCCTCGTTCCAGTACGTCCACTGCAGAAAGCGCGTGCGGTACGGGGTGACGAATGAGCCCGCGGTGGCGAAGGCGCTGTTGCCCACCCCGAGCGGGCCGCGCGACAGCTCGAGGAAGAGGTTGGCGTCGTAGTCGAACTCCCACAGGTGGCCGTCGAGCAGCAGGCGAAAGACGGCCGCGCCCGCGCCGTCATCGGGCTGGGTGGGCAGCGGCGGGTCGAGCAGCCGGTGGTGAAACCAGCTACCCAACAGCCGCGCCGAGCCGACCGCCTCGAGCGACACGTTCTCGCTCTCGAGCTTGCCGATGGCGAAGGCCGGCGCCGCCACCAGGAGCGTCAGCAGCAGCCCACGCGCGCGCACGACGTCAGCCCTGCACCTTGTCTTCGACGATGCGCCCGTCCACCATCCTGATGAGGCGCCGCGCGCGCGCCATCACCCGCGGGTCGTGGGTCGAGAAGAGGAACGTCACCTTCAGCTCGCGGTTGAGCTGCTCCATCAGGTTGAGCAGCGCCTCGGCCGTCTCGGAGTCGACGTTCGCGGTGGGCTCATCGGCCAGCACGATGGCCGGCTTCGCCGCGAGCGCGCGGGCGATGGCGACGCGCTGCTGCTGGCCTCCCGACATCTCGTCGGGGCGGCGGTCTTCCAGCCCCTCGAGGCCCACCTGCGCGAGCAGCCCCATCACCCGCGCCCGGCGCGCCTTCGCGTCGATGCCCTGCAGCGCCATCACCACCTCGGCGTTCTCGTACGCGGTGAGGATGGGCACCAGGTTGTAGGCCTGGAAGACGAAGCCGATGCGGTCGCGGCGCAGCTCGCTCAGCTCGCCGCGGCTCAGCGTCGCCAGCTCGTGCCCGTCCACCCGCACCGAGCCCGAGGTGGGCCGGTCGAGCGCGCCGATGAGGTTGAGGGCCGTCGTCTTGCCAGAGCCCGAAGGCCCTGAGAGCACCGTCAGCTCGCCGGGGAAGATCTCGAGGCTGACGCCGCGGAGCGCGAGCACCTCGGTCTTCCCCTGCGCGTAGGTGCGCGTCACGTCGCGCAGGCTGACGATGGGCTGGGCGGAGTCGCTCATGGGAGTCGTCCTTTCAGGTGAGCTTGATGGCTTCGACGGGTTGCACGCGCGAGGCGCGCCAGGCGGGGAAGAGGCCGGCCAGCAGGGTGACGCCGGCGATGAGCAGCACGATGACGACCGCGTGGTCCGGGTAGATGCCGACGGGGATGATGGGGTTGAAGGCCACGCCGCCCAGCTCCATGCCGCCCGCGCTGCCCATCTGCGCCGAGACGTCGATGCCGTGCGCGTGCAGGTACGCGTGCAGCGGCGCGGTGATGGCGGCGCCCACCACGAGCCCCACCACCGCCAGCCAGAAGCTCTCGAGCACCACCAGCCGGAACAGGCGGCCCGGTGAGAAGCCGATGGCCATCAAGATGCCGAACTCGCGCATCCGCTCCATCACGCTCATGAAGATGGTGTTGAAGATGCCGGCGGCGATCAACATGATGACGAACGCCTCGAGCACCTGCCCGCCGATGACCTTGATGTTCACCATCGAGCTGAGGTCGGGGTTCACCTCGGTCCAGTTGAGCGCCACCGTGCCCTCCGGCAGCCCGGCGCTCAGCGTGTCGGCCATGGCCTGCGAGCGGCGCTGATCCTCCACCAGGATCGCCACCTGGGTCGTCTGCGTCGGTGTGTAGCCGATGAGCTTCCTCACCGCGGCGAGGGGCAACAGGCACAGGCTCGCGTCCGCTGAGGGCGCGCCGGTTCGAACCAGCCCACGCACCCGCGCCAGCCCGCTGACGATCTCTCCCTTCGAGTCGGTCAGCGTAAAGACGACCTTCTGCCCCAGCTTCACGTTCAGGTTCTCGGCCAGCTTCTCACCCAGCACCACGCCCTGGTCGTCGTCGGCCTCGAACAGCGCGCCGGCGACGAGCTGCGACAGCGGCGTGAAGGTGTCCTTCGTCTCTCGCGCGGGGTCGAGGGCGACGAAGGCCGCGCTGAAGCTGTCGTGGGCGGTGGCGAGCATGGCCTGGCCCGCGATGCGCGGCTCGACCGCCAGCACCCCCGGCTTGGCGCGCACCTTCGCCAGCAGCGCCTCGCTCGCGTCCACGGTGCGCTGGAGCGACGGCGTCTCCTGGAACTCGTGGTGCTGAATGGTGATGTGCCCAGGCCCCACGCGCGCGGCGTCGTCGATGGCGCGGCCCCACTGGCCGTCGGAGAGCGCGGTGAAGAGGATCGCCATCATCAGGCCGAACGCGATGGAGGACGCGGTGATGAGGGTGCGGCGCGTGTTCCGCCACAGGTTGCGCCAGGCCATCGTGGTGAGCATGAGCGGCTCCTCTCGTCAGCGGTGGTGAATGGCCTCGAGCGGGTCGAGCCGCGCGGCCTTGAGGGCGGGGTAGCCGATGGCCACCGAGACGACGAACGCGAGCGCGCCGATGGGCCCGGTGAAGGTCTGCCGATCGAGCACCGCCACCCAGTGCTGGCTGAAGGTCGCGCCGCCCAGCGAGGCCGCGCTCATCGAGCCCACGTCGATGCCCGTCGTCGACAGGTACAGCAGCGCCGGCACCGCCAGCAGCAGCCCGAGCCCGACCGCGATGGCCGTCTGCGCCGCGCCCTCGAGGAACACCAGCGCCACCACCGTGCGCGGCTTCACGCCCACCGCCTTGAGCACGCCGAACTCGCGAATGCGCTCGAACACCGCCATCAGCATGGCGTTGAGCACCACGATGCCGACGGCCAGGTAGACGACGAGGAACATCAGCATCATCGACCCCTCGGTGCTCTGCAGGAGCTGGGCGACGGTGGGCATCAGCTCCTTCCAGGTGTTGACGTCTTGTCCGGGCGCCGCCGCCACCACCGCCGCCTTCGCGTCGAGCAGCGGCACGGTGGGCGGCCGCCGCACGATGAGCTGGTGCACGCCCTCGGGCAGCTCGAGCAGCTCGCGCAGCGTCTGCTGCACGAGGAAGACGGCCGAGCGGTCGAGCCCGTCGCCCACCGGGCCCAGCACGCCGCGCACCGTGTACAGCTCGTTCGCCATGCTGCCGTCGGCCGCCGTCGAGAGCAGCAGCAGCGTGTCGCCCACTCCGACGTGGAGCGACTTCGCCAGCTTGCGCCCGATGACCACGCCGCGCGCGTCGCTCACCTCGAGCCAGCGCCCTTCGGCCACCTTCGTGCCGATGTCGCTCACCGTCGCGTCGCGCGCCGGGTCGAGGCCGATGAGCTGCGCGCCCGCCGACTCCTTCGCGCCCGCCGCCAGGCCGCTCCCGCGCAGGCGTGACGAGACGCGGAAGCCGGCGGCCTCGAGGGGGGCGATGATGGAGTCGGGCGCCTCCAGGCGCTCGTAGATGGACGGGCGGTTGCGGTACCCGGGCGCGTGCACCTGCACGTCGCCGAGCTCGAGCTCGACGAGGTCGCGCTCCATGCCCAGGTAGAGCCCTCGAATGAGCCCGGACAAGACGAGCAACGCCGCCAGGGCCACCGTCATCGCGCTGATGGTGACCGCCGAGCGCCGCGCGTTTCGAAAGACGTTTCGCCACGCCATCCTGGGCAGGTTCATCGCGCTCACCTCGAGGTCAGGTTGCCGACGCTGAAGAAGGCGTCGTCGAGCTTCACGTCGTACCGGAGCTCCCGCCACGTCACCTTCGTGTACTCGTCGGAGCCGTCGAGCGGGCGCATGGTCATCACGGTGGGAATGGTGCGGTCGCCCATCTGCTTGAACGCGCTCATCACCATCGAGCGCACCGGCCTGCCCTCTTCGTTGAAGAAGCGCTGCGAGAGCGGCTGCAGGTCTGACGCGCGCAGCACCACCTCGACCTTGCCCCACACCACCGGCCGGTTCGGCCGCGGCGTCAGCTCGAAGAGGTACGTCTCGGCGCCGTCGACCGGCTGCGAGGGGAGCTGCCTGGCGACGTAGTCATCGGCCAGCCGCGTCTCGCGCACCAGGTCGTCGTTGGTGAAGTGGCTCCCCATCCACGAGCCGCCCATCATGCCGCCCGAGATCTTCACCGTGCGCCCGGTGCGGTTGAGGTACGTGAAGAGGTCGTGCTTGTCCTTGAGGGTGGCGGTGCCCTTCTCTTTGAGCGGCTCGAGGATGCGCATCAACGAGTAGTCCTTGCCCTTCGACCAGCTCTCGATGGCCATGGAGCGGCTCCAGTTCTTCGTCTTCACCTCCATCTCCATCACGCCGTGGCTCTGCTCGCCCCGGTAGAGGTCGTCGACGCGGTTGAGCACGTGGAGCGCGAACTCGGGCGTGCCCGGCTTCGGTGGCTCGGCGAGCGTCGCCGACGCCGTGACCGCCAGGAGCAACAGGAGGTGTCGTGGAGTGAACATGGCGTTCAGCCTTTCGGTGGTGCGGGGGCGGCGAGGCGACGCGAGAGGTCGAGCACGAGGTCGCTGAACGACTCCAGCTCGGCCATCGACGGCACGCGCCCGTCGGGGAACATCGACTGGTAGGCCGTCAGCTTGGCGTTCTCGATGAGCGCCAGCAGCAGGCCCAGCGGCACGTCGCTGCGCAGCGCGCCCAGGGCGACGCCGCGCTCGAGGAAGTGCGCGAGGGCCCTTCGGCTCGGCTCGAACACCGGCAGCACCTTCGCGGCCAGGGCTGGGTCCGCCGCCAGCGCGCTCGACAGCCGCGTCAGGCAGTCGTACTCAGCGCGCCGGGCCTGCATCTGCTGCAGCTTCGCCAGGCCTGCGCGGCGCAGCTCGCTCCAGAAGCCCTCGGCGGAGTCAGGCAACTCGAGCTGCTGCGCCGCCAGCTCGGGCGCGGCCACCGCCAGCAGCGTCGTCGCCGCCAGGTCGGCCTTGTCGTCGAAGTAGTAGTAGAACGAGCCCTTCGAGAACCGCGCCGCCTCGAGGATGCGGTTGATGGAGGCCAGCTCGTAGCCGTACCTCCCGAACTCCTCCACGGCCGCCTCGAGCAGCTGCGCCTTCTTCTCCGGGTCGATGTTGTCGTAGCGCGAACGGGGCATTGGACCACCTGGTCCAACCCATCTACAGACCAGGTGGTCTACGGCGCAACCCCTGTCGCGAAACGTTCGTTGTTACAGTCGTTTGCGAGGTGCTTCGGCGGCCTTGGGCGAGGGAATGGTGCCGCCCATGGCGACGAAGCGCTCGAGGGCGCGTTGGAGGGCCATGGTCTTGAGGCGCTCGTCGTCGAGCTGAGACGAGAGCTCGCGCACCTCGTCGCGAAGGCGCTCGACCGCCGGCGTCTCATGGAGCGCGGCTTGAACGGCCACCAGCTCGGCCTCGAGGCTCGCGCGCAGGCTCGCTTCATTGGCGTCGCGCTCGGCGAGGCGGCTCTCGAACTCCTGCTCGAGGGCCTGGTACTCGGCGGTGGTGCGGGTGATGAGGCCGCGGGCGGTCTTGAGCTCCTCGGCGCGCTTGAGCTCCTCCGCAGCGCGCCGCGCCAGCTCCGCCTCCATCGCCTTCAGGCGCTTCTCTGACGCCCGCATCACGCCGAGCAGCCGCGCGTTCTCCGCCTGCAGCTGCTCGAGCTTCGTGGTGGTCTCGCCCATGCGCGCGACGAGCGTCTCACGCTCCTGCTCCGACACCTCGGCCCGCTGCGCCGCCTCCATCTCGGACTCGCGCAGCAGCGCCAGCGTCTCTTCGTACGCCTCGATGATGCCCTGGGCTTCCGACAGCTGGGTCGCCAGGCTCTGCTCCGGCTGCGGCGCCGACGTCGAGGCCACCAGGGCGTTCACCGCCGCCTGCTGCTCCTGGCTGAGCGCGTCGAAGCGCACGCCGAACCCCTTCTGAGGCTCCACCCGCACCACCGCGCCAGGCAATGACACCAGCTGGTCGGCGACCGAGAGCTGCAGCACCACGCGGGTCCCCACAGGGAGCGGGCGCTGGCTGCGCACGAAGAGCCCACCGCTCGAGACGTCGCGCAGGTAGCTGGCCCGGAAGGCCTCGGGCGTGGCGACCTTCACCTCGACCCGGTACGTCTTGTGGCGGGAGTGCTGGCGGCGATCAGCAGGCGACGACGACATGGCCCGCATCGTCGTCGGGAGTGGCCGCCGCGGTCAGCAGGAAACGGCTGACGGTCGCGAGTTGGGAGTAGTGCGCGGTGGGTCGCCATCGCACGTTGACGCGCGGCAAGCTCAGCCCTTCGAGTACTGCTCCGCCAGCAGGTGGGTGGTGAAGAAGAACGTCTGGCGCTGCAGGTCCGCGACGCCCGCCAGGGCGCGTTTGCCGAAGCGCCGCGCCTTCGACACCAGCTTGCCGCGGTCGCCGCGCGCCTTCACGAAGTCGGTGGCCCGCTGCGCGAAGTAGAGCCCCAGGTTGACGCCGCGATACAGCTGCTCGGTCACCTCGTTCCACTGCGTCTGGTCGAAGAAGGCCGCCCGGAGCGCTTCTCCCTGGGGCGACTCGTAGTCCTGCGCCACGGCCTTCTTGCCGAACCCGAACGCCTCGCGCGGCACCCCACGCTCCTCGAGCAGCCGGCGCGGAATCGGGCGGTCGTAGTCGCTGTCGAGCTGCCACGGCTTCAGCTCGTCGGAGCGCGACACCCGGTTGATGGCCGCCACGCTGCGCATGAAGAGGTACGGCACCGACGCCTCGACCACCCCGTAGCGCACGCGGGCCTCGATGAGCGCGTACCCGCTCTGCGCCCCGCGAACGACCTGCCCCGACAGCCCCATCTCTCCGAGCTGCCGCTCCCACGCGCCGTCGCCCACGTGGCCCGCCCAGAAGATGGTGGGCACGTCGTGCGCGTCGGCGTCGGTCAACATCGAGTGGAAGACGAGCTCGGGTGAGATCTGCGCCGCGGCCCAGCACCAGGCCTCGAGCTCGAGCGGCACCTTCGACAGCTCGAGGTCCAGGTAGCGCGGCGTCGCGCCCAGCTGGGTGGCGATCTCAGAGCCGTCGTCGTCCGCCACGTCGGCGTTCATCACGCCCTGCAGCAGCCGGGGGATGCGGGTGTTCGAGCGCTTCGCCGTCCAGCTCGGCAGGCCCTGCTCGAGCCTGGTGACGAAGGCGGTGACGGCGCCCGAGTCGTAGCCCCGCGACGCCGAGGTGACCGAGCGCATGGGCTTCTTGCGGGCGGGCGAGGTGGCGTTGCCGTGCAGGTGCTCGAGCACCGCGCCGAACTGCCCGACGTAGTCGGCGTAGTCCGCGAAGGTGCGCGGCCGGTCGCGAAAATGGAACGACGGCTCGCCGGCCGGCCCCACCCGCAGCGACTCGAAGATGAGCTGGCTCATGGTGGGAATGCGCGGGTGCACCACCTGGAACTGCCGCACGTAGTTGAAGACGCCGAGGGCCATGCTCTCGCCCCAGTTGCGGTGGTCGAAGCGCAGGTCGATGCGCGCGCCGAGCCGGCCCAGCAGCACCACCAGCGAGTTCGACGCGTACCAGACGCCGCCATCACGCGCGTAGACGCAGCGGTCGACGGTGGTGCTGGCCGGCACCACGTGGACGCCGTCGTCGTCGAGGCGCAGCCCGCTCCCGAAGAGGGCCTCGGCGCGATGAAAGTCGCCGGCCACGAAGTCACCCGTCCACATGCCCGCGACGACCCACTTCGGCGCCGCGGCCGGGTCCACCTCGACGAAGGGGCCCACCTCGACGTCGGTCGTCTTCGCGGCGACGTCGATGCGCGCAAACCACGCCAGCTTCGGCAGCTTCTCGTCTCGTTCGATTCGCAGTCGCACGGTCGCGCACTGTAGCCGCCGAGGCCCGTCTCCTCGGCCGCAAAGACACCCGTTACCGCGTCACTGGAGCTTCGCGTCCACTCAGTCGCGCACGCACGTCGGCACCGGCGCCGACACGGCATCGCACGGGTGCCACAGCCGCCCCAGCTGGTTGGGCACCAGGAAGCCGGTGGGCATGCTCCCGCCCATCACCGTGCCGCACGAGTCGACGGCGTCGAAGCCGATGCTGCTGCAGGCCATCGAGCCGGTGAAGTACGGCGAGATGCGTGAGGTCGCCGCCGAGGGCACGAAGGTGGGCGTGGAGCCGGCCGGGATGGTGCCGGGCGCCAGCCGCAGCTCGCTCTGCCCGCCGCCGGTGTTGTTGAACCAGCCGTTGCACAGGTTGGTGCCCAGCATCGCCAGCTGCGAGACGCGCAGCCCGAACAGGTTGGGGTTGTCGGGGCCCAGCGACGCGCTGCAGGTGGGCGCGTACTGCCGGTTGCGAATGGCGACGTAGACCCCACGCGGCGGAACCACGTCAGCGGCGCCGAAGTTCATCCACCGCAGGCTCGACGGCGTCGCCGAGGCGTTGCGGTACGCGAAGTGGAAGCCGTCGAGCGACACCGGGCAGTTCGACAGGTTGGTCACCTCGATGGCCTCGCCCGCCTGGCAGGTGTCCATCGTCATGCAGTCGGCCGAGGGGCAGGTGCCTTCGCCGTTCACCACGTACTCGCTGATCAACACGTTCATCGGCGTGGGGGTGGTGGGCGTCGTGCAGGCCTCGACCACGTTCACGGTGAGGGCGGTGGGTGCGGAGCAGCAGGTCGGGTCGCTCTGTCGGCAGGCGCGCACCTGGAGCGCCTCCGCGACGCCAGGTGCAGGGCCGCCCGCTGCGATGCGCATCGCCGGGCGCAGGTGGTTGTGGCCCGCCGTCGCCGAGGCCAGCACCGTGCCGCCGGCCCCGAGCAGCTCGTAGCGCAGGCCCGACGGCACCAGGGCGAACTGCACGATGGGCCGCCCATCCCAACTGGTGGTGCAGGCGGTGCTGACGGGCGGCGAGGGGGGCGAGGCGCAGGCGCTGGTCGCCAGCGGCGTGGTGCAGCAGGTGGTGAGCGCGTGGTCGTCGGTGGCGCAGAACGAGAGGCGGTAGGGGCCGGCGAGGTCGGGGGTGAACGACGTGGACAGCGCCGCGGGCGTCGTCGGCGTCGCGCTCGAACCGAAGGGGTTCATCGCCACCGTCCACGCCGTCGAGGTGATGGTGCCGTCGGGGTCGCTCGCCTGGGCCGTCAGGGTGACGGGCGTGTTCACCACGCCGGTGAGCGCGGCCGGGCACGTCACCACCGGCGGCTGGCAGGTGCCGGGGTCGTCGACGGCGCCGTTGCAGTCGTTGTCGAGGTGGTCGCACACCTCGGGCGAGGGCCCGACGTCTCCAGCGCAAGAGGCCCAGACGCCCGCGTCGGTGCAGCTGCGCGTGCCCTCACGACAGGCCCCGACGGCCGAGCCGCAGCGCTCCGTGGCGTTCTCGGTGCACTGACAGTCTTCGTCCACCGTGCCGTCGCAGTCGTCGTCCACCACGCCGTCGCAGCGCTCGGGCGCGGGGCCGACGCCGTTCTCGCACGCGCCCCAGGCTCCAGCCGAGCAGGCCTCGGCGCCCTCACGACAGGCGCCGACGTTCGAGCCACACGCGCGGCGCAGCCCCTCGTCGACCTCGCCGTCGCAGTCGTCGTCGACGCCGTTGCAGGTCTCGCTCGTCGGGCCGACGCCGCCGACGCACGCGCCCCACCGCCCCTCGAGCGAGCAGGTGCGCTGGCCGGCCACGCAGGCGCCCACGTCGGTGGTGCACGGCAGCGTCGGCCCGCCCACCACGCACTCGCACGCCGCGCTCACCTTCAGGCATGGGCAGCCCTCGTCCACCTCGCCGTCGCAGTCGTCGTCGCGGTCGTTGCCGCAGACCTCGATGTCGCAGACGGGCCCGCCCGCGTCCTCCACGGTCTGCACGCGGGCGCGGTCGCACTGACAGGCCGCCGCGAGCATCAGCGCCAGGGGCCACCACTTCATCCGAGGGGACTGCACGGCCGGCACGCTCGCCTACCTTGGGCCGCGCGTCGAGAGGCTGCGCGCCACAGCAGCCGTTCCCGCCGCTGGGCCCTGTATGCTGCCCGGGCACATGACGACCTACACCGCCCAGGGCTCGATGTTCGAAGGGCTCTACGTGCGGGTGCTGAAGCCGACCGGGGCGTTCCGTGAGGCCCTGCGGCGCGCGGGCTTCGACGCCGACGCCATGCTGCCCGAGTACCCGATGCAGGTGTGGGTCGACTGCCTCGACGTCACCGCGCAGCACCTCCACCCCGGCGTGGAGCGCTTCTCGGCCTGGCGCCTCATCGGCCGCGACTTCATCACCGGCTTCCTCGACACCATCGCCGGCCGGCTGGTGGCGGTGGCCTTGCCCTTCTTGTCGCCCCGGCGCTTCGTCAGCCAGGCGCCGCGCTTCCTGCGGCTGGGGGTGAAGGAACTCGACGCCTCGCTCGACTGGCACACGCCCACCACCGGCACCATGCGGCTGCCCGGGCCCCACGCAGGCGCCGCCTTCCTCACCGCGGGCGTGCTCGAGGTCTGCCTGGAGCGCCTGAAGGTGACGCCCACCCTCGAGCCCCGCGCCCTGTCGGGCACCGAGAGCCAGCTCGCGGTGTCGTGGACGGCGCGCTGACGGCTTTCCGCTGTGCGCCCGATGGAAGTGTGGAACCCTGCGCGCCGGTGGCGCGTTCACCGCCGCGAACGCCGAAGGGACCCTCACATGACGTTGCTCCTCTTGACCTCACTCGCCTCGCTCGGCGCCGTCTCGGCCCCCGTGACGCAGGTCACCGTCTTCACCGACCAGGCCCGGGTGGTGCGCACCGCCCAGGTGCCGTCACCCGGCGCCGTCGAGTTCCCCCCGCTGCCTGACACCATCGACGTCTCGT
This sequence comes from Myxococcus sp., assembly GCA_014879945.1. GTDB lineage: Bacteria > Myxococcota > Myxococcia > Myxococcales > Myxococcaceae > Xiheimicrobium. Next base: position 12,460 of record JACSRE010000169.1, on the reverse strand, counting down.
CCGTGCGCGTCGAGGCGCAGGGGGGCGAGGTGCGTCGCGTGGACCTCGAGCGGCTGACGCCCGAGGCGTTTCGCACCGCCGAGGCCCGGGCGCTCCTGGCCTCGCTCGACGCCGTCGACGCCGAGCTGGGCAGGCTCTCGAAGGAGCAGGTGGCGCTGCGGGAGCACCGCGACGCGCTGACGCGGCTCCACCCGGCGCTCCCCGCCATCGACCACGTGCGCCCCGCGCCGAAGCTCTCGCCCGGCGGGTGGGCCGCGGCGCTCCAGTTCCAGGCCGCGCAGCTCGAGGCGGCCCAGAAGAGGCTGCGTGACGTCGAGCTGGCCCAGCGCGCGGCCTCGCGCAAGCGTGAGGCGCTCGTCGAGAAGGCCAACCGCCTCGGCAACCCCGAGGTGCGCAGCGGCTGGCGCGTCACCGCGGTGCTCGCCGGCGGCGGCGCCGCGACGGTGTCGCTCACCTACCTGGTGCGCCAGGCCCGGTGGACGCCCACCTGGGACGTGCAGCTCGACCCCGAGAAGAACGTCGTCACCGTCTCGCTCGCCGGCCTGGTGTCGCAGGAGTCCCTGGAGGACTGGGACGACGCGCAGCTGACGCTCTCGACGGCGATTCCCTCGGCGGCGGTGAAGGCGCCGAAGCTCTTGACCTGGAAGATCGGCACCACCGAGCGCTTCATCCCCACCCCCAGCCCGGTGCAGGAGTTCGTGCGCGCCGTGCCAACGCCCGCGCGCACCGTGCCCGTGCGCACTGAAGAGGCCCTGGTGCGCGGCTGGCTCGCGCAGTCGGTGGGCCGCGCGTTCCCCGCGACGCAGCCCGAGGACCCCGCGTTTGAAGACGAGCTTCGGATCTACGACAAGCGCGGCACCGCCGAGGAGCGCTCCCGCGAAAGGAAGCTGTCGAAGAGCCGCCCCGTGGCCCCGCCGCCTCCGCCCATGGCCGCGCCGGCTCCGGTGATGCCCTCTCCGGTGTCGCAGTCCATCGACTTCGAATCTGAAGAAGTCGACGGCGACCTGATGGAACCGCAGAGCGTGACCACCAGCGCCAGCTCGTTCGGCGCCAGCGGCCGGTCGCGCACCGAGCAGCCGGTGGCGGCGTTCAGCCTGATGCCGCCGCCTGGCTACCGCACGCCCTCGTACGGGGCCGACAGCCCGGTGACGCTCGCGGGTGGCTACGACTTGAGCTTCGCGTCGCGCCAGCGAGAGACGATTCCCTCGTCGAAGGGCGCCCGCCGCGTGGCCCTCTGGAGCCAGCAGTGGCCCGTCACCGTCGAGCGGCGCGTCTACCCGGCGCTCGCGAAAGAGGCGTACCTCTCGGCCGAGCTGAAGAACCCCTCGCAGCAGGTGCTGCCCGGCGGCCCGGCGACGCTGTCGGTGGGCGCAGACCCGGCGGGCACTGCGCGCCTGAAGCTGGTGTCGCCCCGCGAGACGGTCACCCTGCCGCTCGGGCTCGACCGCGCCATCAAGACCGTGCGCAACGTGCAGGTGGTGGACGCCACCGAGGGCCTCATCACGAAGGACGACGTCTCGACCTACGCCGTCAGCATCGAGCTGGTGAACCCCTACCGCACGGCCGTGTCGCTGCGCGTCTTCGACCAGTGGCCGCTCGCGCAGCCCAACCAGAAGGACCTCGAGACGAAGCTCCTCGAGTCGAAGCCCGGCGCCATTCAAGACGCCGCCACCGGCAAGCTCGAGTGGCGCCTCACCCTCAAGCCGAACGAGAAGCAGACGCTCACCTTCAACTACCAGGTCAAGCGCCCCAGAGGATGGAAGCTGTACCAGCAGGAGGTGCGGCCATGATGACGCTCGCGGCGCTGCTGGTGCTGGCCTCGACGACGGCCCCCGACGAGGTGGTGGTGTACCCAGACCGCGCTCAGGTGACGCGGGTGACGCCGGTGTCGTGCGGCTCGCGCACGGCGCTGGTCTTCGAGGGCGTGCCGCCGGCGGCGGTGGCCGACTCCTTCCGCGCGCGCATGTCCGAGGGCACCGTCGACGGGCTGCGCGCCGAGCTGGTGCGGCAAGAGAAGGTGTTCGGCGACAAGGCCGACGCGCTCGAGAAGAAGCTCGAGCAGTTGACTGACGACGGGCGCGCCCTCGACGACCAGCTCGCGCGCACCGAGAGCCAGCGGGCCCTGGCCACGCGGCTGCGTGAGGTGGCCGAGCAGGGCCTGGCGAAGGAGCTCGCCGCCGAGAAGCCCGACGTGAAGACGTGGCAGGCCGCCCTCGACACCCCCCTGGCCACCACCCTGGCGATGGCGAAGCAGGCCGCCGAGCTGCAGGCCAGGCGGCGAGACTTGAACCGCGCCATCGACGAAGTGCGACGCCAGCTCGAAGAGGTGCGCGTGGGCGCGCAGCGCCAGTCATTCCGCGTCGAGGTGCTGGTGACGTGCCCCCAGGGCCGCTCCGCGCAGCTCTCGCTCACCTACCTGGTGGGCGGCGCGTCGTGGACGCCGGCCTACGAGGCCCGCGCGGCCGAGGCCGCCAGGAGCGTCGACTTCTCGACCTTCGCCACGGTGACGCAGGTGACGGGCGAAGACTGGAGCGGCGTGAGGCTCTCGCTCTCGACCGCCGTGCCGTCGCAGAACGCCACCCCGCCCACCATGAACAAGCTGCTGGTGGGCGCCACCGAGCGCCCGCCCGAGAAGAAGGTGCTCACCCGTCGCGACGAGTACGTCGAGAGCGCCTCGATCGCCTCGGGCTCCGTCTCGGGCGGGAAGGACAACGGCCTCGTCGCGAAGGCGCAGGGCTTGTCGGTGCAGCTCCAGGTGCCCGACCCGGCGAAGGTGCCGGGCGACGGCGCGCCCGTGCGGCTGTTCGTCGGCGAGACGAAGCTGAGCGCGGCCTTCGAGCTGCGGGTGATGCCCAAGCTCTACCCGGTGGCGTTCCGCGTGGCCGAGGTCTCGAACACCGGCGCCTGGCCGCTGCTGCCCGGGCGCGTCGACGCCTTCCGCTCCACCGGCCTGGTGGGGCGCTACGAGCTCGAGCGGGTGGCCCAGGGCGCGCCGTTCGCGCTCACCTTCGGCATCGACGACACCATTCGGGTCAAGCGCACCATCGACGAGGAGCTGAAGAACGACACCGGCCTCTTCAACTCGAAGAAGCGCTTCACCTACGGCTACACCTTCGACCTCGCCAACTACGGCAAGGCGCCGGTGGAGCTGTCGGTGGCCGACCACCTGCCGGTGCCCGAGGTGAACGACATCGAGGTGGCGCTCACCGAGAAGACGACCGCGGGCGCGCAGGTGAACAAGGCCTCGGGCGTGGCGACGTGGAAGGTGGCGCTCAAGCCGCAAGAGAAGAAGCGCGTCGTCTTCTCGTTCCGCGTCGACGTGCCCACCAGCTACGAGATGGGCGGCCTCTGAGGCTCACTTCAGCGAGCGGCCGCCGGTCAGCCACTCGAAGACGCTGGCCGCGACGGGCCGGGTGTCGGCGCTGCGCTGCCAGGTGAAGGGGTCGGCGGCGGTCGGGCCGCGCTCGATGGGCTCGGTGACGCCCAGCACCACCCCGTCGCAGTCGGCGTCGCCGGCGCGGAAGCGGTGGTCGTCGGGGTGCAGGTAGTGAACGAACTGCTCCGCGTCGGCTCCGTAGGCCAGGCGCGCCCCGCGGGCCACCTGGAGGTCGCCTGAGAACGGCGGCGCCAGCGTCGAGAAGACCGGGTCTCGCGCGCCGGTCTCGATGAGCAGCGGCCGCGGCGCGATGAGCGCGAGCAGGTCGACCGTCGAGACGTACTCGTGCACGTCGCCGTGCTGCCACTTGAAGCAGGGGTGGTTGCCGCTGATGCGCAGCACCTCGCTGTCGGGCGAGTAGCCCGCGGGGATCGACGCCGCCAGGCGCGGGTCGAGCGCCCCGGCCCACGTCGCCAGCTCGCCGCCCATCGACAGGCCGGTGACGGCGACCCGCGAGCCATCGACGAAGGGCAGCGACGCCAGGAACTCCCGCGCGCGCATGACGTCGGCGACGCGCTCGCCCGTCTCTTCCCAGTCCGAGTCCATGTCGTCGGCGCGAATGGCCGGGTGCGGGCCGTTGCCGCGCTCCGGTTGGTCGCCGCCGAGAACGTCGGTGTACAGCCTGGCGCGGTCACCGAGCGGCCGATGCGAGACGTGGAGCGCGAACACCACGTAGCCGCGCCGGGCGAACGTCTCGCCGTACCAGCCCATCGCGTCGTTGGGGTCGATGACCGAGACGGCGCTCATGCCGTGGCCGTTGGCGGCGACGATGGCGGGGAAGCCGCCTGGCGGGGGCGCCGACTGCGGCAAAAGCAGCCACCCCTGCGCGGTGCGCACGTGCCACGCGGTGCCGCGCGCGACCGGGTACGAGGCCTTCAGCGTGTACTCCTGCCGCAGGTAGTTGGCGGGCCAGCTCGCCACCGCGTCGTCACGGCCGGGGAAGCACCCGAGCGTGGGGAAGGGCGAGAGCGGCGGGCCGATGGCCTCGGCCGAGACGCTCCGGGGCGCCGGGTTCTTGTCCATCACCAGCAGCTGGAGGACGGCCCGCGTCTGCGCCTGCCAGGCCTGTCGCTGCGCCGCGGTCTTCGGCAGCAGCCCGTAGCCGAGCAGCTCGGTGCGCTCCCCCGTGAAGGCCACCACCTCGGCGCCGCGGGTGCAGCTGCCCGACAGGGCGCGGCCGTCGACGAGGCCGGTGCACTTTCGTGGCGGCGCTTCCGGCGTCTCGAAGGAGAGCCGCTCGCCGTCCCACTCGCTCACGGTGAGGTCGAGCTGCGGCCCCTCGGCCAGCCAGCCCTTCGCGAGGCTGCCCACCTCCTTCCACTGGCCGACCCGGGTTCGCCCGGTGTCGTCGGCGTCGACGCGCAGGCTGACGAGCTCGCCCAGGGCGGTCTCGAGCCGGAAGGACCTCGCGCGGGTCTCCTCGAAGAACTCCTGCTGCCAGCCGGTGACGTGGCCGCGCCAGGCGGGCCCGAACGGCGCGGCGGTGTCGCCACTGACGAACCGCCCGGCGATGACGCCGCCGACGCGGTTGACGCGAAACCGCAGGCGCCCGGTCGGCAGCGTCACCCGCCACCAGGCGGTGCTCGCCGTGCTGGCGAAGCCCTCGACCTGGCCCTTCGAGGTCGGCGTGAGCCACAGGCCCGTGCCATCGACCTCGAGCAGCATGGTGACGCGCTCGCCGTCGGCGACGAGGTGCCAGGTCGAGCCGCCCTCAGGCTCCTCCTCACGCTTGTTGCGGGAGCCGCCGTCGCGGGCCTCGGGTCGAACCCGAACGGACGGGCGTGCGCCTGACGCGGTCGTTTCGGTCTCGAGCGCCAGGCTGGAGTCGATGGGCAGGGTGGGCGAGCCGCACGCCGCGGCGACGAAGGCGACCCCCACGACGGTGACGAGCTGCGACTTCACCTGCGGTACCTCTCCGAGCAGCGTCCGGCGCGCCGTCGACGTTCTGACCCACCTGTCTAACGTCGAGGGTGGGCGGCGTCGACCCTCACCGAGCCGTCGGTCTCGACGCCGCGGCCGGCGAGGCCCCTCACCTTTACGCCGGCGCTCGAGAGGAGCGACCCGTCACTGCCCACCTTCAGCGCGCGCGGCCGCTTCGTGAAGGCGAGCCGCTGCGGCCGACCCACCCGCTGCGCTCGACGTCGAGCTCGGGCACGTCGAAGCCCGCGAGCGCGCCGTTGCTGAAGACGTAGGCCACGCCGCGCACGATGGCGGTGGCGCTCTGGGGGCGGGAGGGCAGCACGCACGCCAACAGCGCGCGGCCCTGGCCGTCGATGGCGCCCAGCGCGCCGCCGTCGGTGTACGTGCCCGTCCACGCCACGCCGCCGTCCTTGATGAGCTGGAAGTCGGGCGAGGCGCCGAGGCTGAGCGCGGCGGTGCGGAAGCGGTGGCCGCCGTCGGTGACGTCGGTGGCCATCAGCCCGTTGACGGTGTCGAAGGTGATGAGCTCATCGCCGCGCAGCAGCACCGTCGTCGGCGACGCGTGCACGCCCAGCGCCGAGAGGTTGGTGAGGGTGAGGGTCGGGTCGATGCGCCACGCGGCGTTGCCCATGCGGCCCACGCCAAACCCGGCCCAGGCGGTCGACGGGTAGAGCTCGTAGAAGCGCGTCGCCAGCGCGGTGCCCGTCGGCGCCACCCGCGTCAGCTCGCCGGCCGCCGCCCAGCAGTTCGCCGACGAGAGCCACAGCGCGCCCTCGTGGTCGGCCCCGACGCCGTACAGGTGTCCCTTCTTGTGGAGCTGCCAGCCAGGGGCGCCGGTCGCGCGGTCGAAGGTGCGCACGTACGCGTGGTGGTCGCTGACGCCCTCGAGGAGCGGCACGGCGACGAGCGTGTCTCCGAGGAGCAGCGGCGCCGAGGGCGACCAGTCGCCGCCCCCGTCGGGGCGCCCGTCGTACACCGGCACGCCCTGCGAGAGGCTCTGCGTCCACAGCAGGTGGCCGTCGTCGAGGTGGTGCGCCTGCAGCAAGAGCTTCGCGTTGAAGAAGAGCCGGCGGCCCGCGGTGTCGAGGGCGAGCGCGACCCCGTACCTGCACGCGCTGCAGTCGCGGACGACGACCTCCTTGAAGCGCAGCACGCCGTCTCGGGTGAGCGACACCAGCGCCGTCACCGGCACGTCGCGAAGGTTGGCGTCGCTCTCGAGCCAGTGCTCGGTCGCGAAGGCGTTGCCGTCGTCATCGACCGCGCCGGTGAAGGTGAGGGTGTGGTCGGGCGGGGGCTGGTAGCGCCAGCGCGGTGTCATCGGCGCGGCCGGGGGCACCTCGCACTGCTGGCCCCGGCAGACGCCGGCTTCGCGGCAGGTCGTCCTCGGGGCGCAGGTGCTGCCCTCGGGCGAGGCGCGCGCGACGCAGGCGCCCTGCATGCAGACGCGCGCGGTGGTGCAGTCGTTGGGCCCGCACGCGGTGCCGTCGGGCGCGGGCTCGAGGGCGCAGCCAGTGGAGGGGTGACACGCTGGGGCCTGGCAGGGGTCGAGGGACTGGGGGCACGCGGCGCTGGTGTCGAGGTGGCGGCAGCCAGCCGTCATGTCGCAGCTGTCGGCGGTGCAGGCGTTGCCGTCGCTGCAGTCGCGCGCCTGCCCGACGCAGGCGCCGCCGAGGCACGCGCCACCGAGGAGGCACGCATCTGCGCGGCCACACGCGACGCCGTCAGCGGCCACGCGCTCGACGCACGCGCCGGTGGCCGGGTCGAACGCCACGTCGCGGCAGTCGACGGCAGGGCAGGCGGGCACCTCAAGGACGTCGCCCGAGAGCAGCACCGCCGCCGTCACGCCGCCAGAGGCCACCTCGAGCGTTCCCGTCACGCGGCCGGCGGCCGTCGCCAACAGGGTGACCTCGAGCTGGCGCGCCTCGCCGCCGCCGAGGTGGAGCGCCGCCGTCGTCGAGAACGGCGCCGGCGCCGAGAGCGTCACCTCGACCGGCGCGCGGCCCTCGTTGTGGAGCGTGACGAAGGCCGTCGCGGGCCTGCCCACCCACGCCGCGCCGAACACGACTTCCCGAGGCGCCACCGTCACCGCCGCCTCGGCGCTCGTCAGCCCATCCTGCCGACATGACACGAGGCCGACGCACGCCAGGGAGACCAACGTCAGCTTTCTGAGGGCACCCATCGCGGGGCGTGTACCAGAGCAAGCGTGGTGCCACTGCCGCCGCGGCACGAGTGAAGCGCCCGGGTGACACGCACTTCGTTCGAGGCCGGCTCCTCCAGCCACGGTACGTTCGGCGCTCACCGACAGGGGGGAAAGAACGATGCCGATTCCAGACGCGGTCGGAGTCGAAGTGCTCGAGGCCATGCGCGGCGAGGTGACGCGGCGCTCCACCGGGGCCGTCGAGGCCATCGCGTTCTCGACGACGCAGGTCATCACCTCGCTCAACGCCTTCGTCAGAGGCCCGCAGCACGTCTGCCAGGTGTCGGGTGGCACGGTGCAGTGGCAAGACGGCCCGTTTCCCCGGCGCTTCCCCATCACCGGCGGCGCCATCGAGATGTTCATCGCCACCACGCCGAGCAAGCGCGAGAAGCGGTTCGAGTTCAACATCGAGTTCACCGGCCCCGGCGGCGCGCCGCATCGCCTCACCGGCTCGAAGAAGCTGCGCGCTGACGGCCCGGTGCAGGCCCTCGACGCGATGGGCGACCTGTCGACGCTGCACGACGTCACCATCTGGGACCGCACGCACGTCGACAGCGAGGTCGCCACCGGCACCTTGCGGGTGGCGATCCCCGACCTGATCGACCAGCTCGGCTCCATCCGGTTCCCCGGCGCGGCCACCCCGGCCGAGGCCAGCGCGGCGCAGAACGACTTCCTGGCCTTCATGGTCGATCAGCTGAGCGACGTGTACTCGGTGGTGCCGCTCTTCTTCCGACAGAGCCGGAGCCTGTTGTGGCACCAGCACCTGCTCGTCGGCATGCTGCTCGAGGTCTTCATTCCGGGCCAGAGGCACGCGTCGCCCGCCGACGTCATCGCGCAGCTCGAGACGTACGTCGCCAACTCGTCCACCGACCTGCCGGGGCTCCTCACCGCGGTGGTGCGCCTGCTGGGCGGCAACGTCGGGCAGCTCGACCCGGCCGGCATGCGCGCGGTGGTGAGGGACGTGCTCGAGAAGCCCGTGAAGGACGTGGTGCACAAGGGCGCGCGCGACCTGCTCCAGTCACTGCACACGCTGTTGGTCGCCGCCTACTACGCGTGCCCAGGCGTCGACGCCTCCATCGGCTACACGCGCAGCCCCACCGCGCCGGGCCCCGGAGGACCGCGGCTGAAGGTGACGCGGCAGCCGGTGGGCCAGTACGACGTGCTCATCGCGGGCTCCGGCGTGGCGGGCAGCCTGCTCGCGAACCGGCTGGCGAAGGCGGGCAAAAAGGTGTGCCTGCTCGAGGCTGGCCGCTACCACCACGAGCCGGGCTTCTCGAGCGACGAGCTCGAGGCGCTCTCGAGGACCTACGCGCGCGGCGGGCTGCAGACGGCGCGTGACGTCGGCCGTCCGCTGGCCGGGGCGCTGGGCGAGCGAGAGGTCACCGTGCTCCAGGCGCGCGCCGTCGGCGGGGGAGGCCTCGTCAACAACGCCGTCTGCTTCAGGCTGCCCAGGCCGGTGTTCGAGCGCTGGGCGAACGTGGACTTCCCCGTCAGCGAGGCCGCGCTCAACCGGGCCTACGACGCGGTGCAGGCCGAGCTCGGCATCATCCCCGCGAGCCAGGCGCTCACGCCCGGCGCTCGGCTCAACCCGGTGGTGAAGTACCTCGAGCAGGCCTGGGGCCCGTCGGCGGCGCACCCACCGGGCCTGGCGAACGCGCCGGGCCTGTACGAGTGCAACGTCAACCTCAAGCCCGGCACCTGTCGCGGCTGCGGGTACTGCAACCTCGGCTGCTCCTTCGAGGCCAAGCGCAACAGCCTGCAGGTGCACCTGGCCGAGGGCGTCGCCACGGGGAACCTCGACATCGTCGAGCTCGCGCAGCTGCACAGCCTCGAGGTGACGGGGACGAAGGTGACGGGCGCCAGGGTGGTGCTCGGTGGCGCGAGGGCGCCGATGACCGTGAAGGCGAGGCAGTACGTCGTCTCGTGCGGGCCGCTCCACAGCTCGGCGGTGCTGAAGCGCTCGGGGCTCAGGCACCCGCGCATCGGCATGCGGCTGTCGGCGAACATCGGGGCGCCGGTGCTGGCGTTCCTGCAGGAGCCGATTCAGTCCTACGGCGCGCTGCAGATCTCCCACTTCTACTGGCCCGCCGCGCCGGGCCCGCGCTTCGTCATCGAGTCGTGGTTCAACTCACCGGCCGCGCAGGCGATGGTGGTGCCCGGGCACCTCGAGGTGCACCAGGCGCGCATGCAGAACTACCGACACTTCGCGGTGCTCGCGCCGCTGGTGGGCACGCTGGCCTCGGGCACCGTGGACGCCAACGGAAAGATGGAGCTCCCGCTGGGCAACGACGACCTCGCCCGGGTGCGCGAAGGCCACGTGATGATCGCCCGCGCGTTGATGGACGCGCGCAACCCCGAGCCCATCAACGAGCTCATCATGCCGACGCGGGCGGGCTTCGTGGTGTCCGACGCCGCCGAGCTGCGCGCCTACGAGACGTCGGCCGACCACCGCGACCTGGCCGTGGGCACCGGGCACCCCCAGGGCGGAAACGGCATGAGCACCGACGACGCCATCGGCTGCGTCGGCCCCGACTTCAGGCTGCGCGGCATGGACAACCTGCGGGTGTGCGACGGCTCGCTCTTCCCCGACTGCGCGAACATCAACCCGCAGTGGACCATCATGGCGCTGGCCCACCTGTGTGGAGAGCACATGGCGACGCTCTGACGCCGGGCGCCTCGCTGGCCCGCGGGCCGCGACTCCGCTATTGCCCCGCCGTGCTCCGCGCCGGCCTCGTCTTCGTCACCGTCTTCGCCGCCTCGTGCGGCTCGCGTACCCAGACCACCGCGCCGATGACGTGCGAGGTGCCGCTCGCCGGGCGGCCGGTGGCGCAGTCGGGCCTGTCTGACGCGCAGTGCCGGCCCAGCTGTGGCTGCGGCGCCGCGACCTTCACGCCCACCGAGTTCACGCCCCAGCTGCTCACCCGCCTGGGGCAGTGGACGTCGCTGGACACGCCGCCCGACCTCAGCGCCGACCCCTACGCGTCACCCGCGCCCGCGCCCGTCGAGGGCGTCTGCGCGGTGCAGGTGGTGGACGCCGCCGCCAAGACGTACCGCCTCAAGACGTTCTCTTCCGAAGACGAGGCGAAGGCCGCGGGCGCGCGGGTGACGCACTCCGACGGCTGTGGCGCCTGCTCGACGCTCGCCGACCTCATCGTCTACGGCCGCGAGCCCGACCTCGGCCGCAAGGTGCAGGACTGCGGCGTGAAGACGCTCACCGCGGGCCTCGAGGCCAACATCACCTGCTTGAGCGAGCTGGGCTTCACGCCCGCCTGCGCGCGCATCTGGGCGTACAACACGCGCTTCACCCGCACGAAGTGCTTCGCCACCTGCTTCGCGCTGCTCGACGCGCCCTACCACCAGGCCGACGGCGGGCTCAACGCGTGCCTCGACTGCGATGAGCGTGAGAGCGGCCCCATCTTCAAGGCCGTCGCGGGGCGCACGCGCCGCAACACCGGCATTCCTTCGGCCATCTGTCGGCCGTGCAGCGAGGTCGGCCGCTTCACCCACGAGTGGTAGGCGTCACCGCGGCGGGGCCGGCTGGTCCTCGAGCGCCACCAGCTCCCGCAGCGAGGCGTAGTCTTCGGGCTTCGGCGCCACGAAGCCGGTGATCGTCTCCATCGTCGCGCCCGAGCGCTCCGGCGGCCGGTACGAGAAGAGCGCGGCCTCGAGCTGCGCCCGCTCCTCGGCCGGTACGCCCGGCCCCGCGACGATGGCGTCTTGAGGGGAGCGCCCGGTGATGGCGATCTGCCGCAGCGACGCCACGTTCACCCCTTGCGTCACCGCGTTGACGAAGGCGCCCGAGTAGGTGCCGCCGGCCTGGCACCGCCGCTCGGCGAGGTCGCGCAGCACCTGCAGGTGGTTGCCGCTCTTCACCACGGTGATGTCCTGCGCCCAGTCGAGCCCCGCCTTCCGCACCGCGAGCCTCGGGAACAGCATGCCGGTGGTGGAGTCTTCGTCGGGCACGCACAGCGTCTTGCCCTTGAGGTCGGCCACCGAGCCGATGCCCGAGCCCTCGGCCGCCAGCAGCACGCCGTCGGTGCCCGAGCTGCCCCCGATGAGCTTCACCGCCACCACGTGCACCTGGGGCGACCGCTGCTCGGTGCGCACGAAGAGCACCGGCGGGAGCGACGCGTACCGCACCCCGCCCTCGAGCAGGTCGCTGGCGAGCGCGTGGTAGCTGGTGGCGAAGACGAAGGTGACGGGCCGCCCGAGGGCGCGCTCGAGGTGCACGCGCAGCGGCTCGACGTCGTTCTCGAGCACCGCGGTGTCGACGGTCGGCGGCCAGCCCACGCGCAGCTCGGGCCCGGTGAGCGGCGGCCGCTTGAGCCGGTAGGCCACCCCCGCGCCGACGGCCAGCGCCACCAGGGCCAGCCCCAGCGCCAGGCGCACCTCTCTCACCGTCAGGCCCGTGCGGTTCGACACCCGCCGGCTCATCGACGCGCGCGGCAACGTCTCGCTGTTGGTCGGCGGGTGGGCGGGCCCGTCGAGCCGGGTGCGGTCTTCGTCGACGAAGCCCTCTCTCTTCGCGCGCTCGACCGCCGACTTCACCTCGAGCTCGTTCGCGCGCAGGGTGTCGCCCAGCAGCTCGGTGACGAAGCCCGCGAGCTCGTCGAGGCCGTGCTTGAGGCCCGCGGCGTCGGCGGCGGCCAGCAGCGCCTTGCGGAAGGCGTCGGCGGTGGGGTGCCGGTCGGCGGGGCTCGCCGCGAGCGCCTTCATCACCACCTCGGCGACCGCGGGCGGGAGCTCGTCGCGGAAGTCGGAGGGCGCCCAGGCGTCGGCCTTGATGATGGCGTTCATCGTCTCGAGGTCGGTCTCGCGCTTGAAGAGGCGCCTCGAGGTGAAGAGCTCCCAGGCCACGATGCCGAGCGCGAAGACGTCGCTGCGCCGGTCGAGCTTGTGCTGCTGCA
>JACSRE010000344.1 GCA_014879945.1 Myxococcus sp. | reverse complement strand
TCCGTCGTCGGCAGCGTCAGATGTGTATAAGAGACAGACGCGGTGGCGTTCGGCGGAGACGTGGTGCTCAAGGACCGCGCCGTCGTCGAGGGTGACGCGGTGTCGTTCGGCGGCCGGGTGGTGCGCGAGGGGAGCTCGCTGGTGAAGGGCGAAGAGGTGTCGTTCGGCGGCTCGGGCATCGCCTCGTCGATGGCGGCGCACGCGGTGAAGGCCTCGAAGGCGGCCGACCTCGACGCCAGCGACGGGCGCTCGGGCGGGCTGTCGCTGGCCGCGTTCCTGGTGCAGTTCGTGGTGTTCTTCGTCTTCGGCTTCATGCTGATGGTCTTCGCGCCGCAGCGCATGAAGGCCCTCGAGTCGGCCGTGCGGAGCCAGCCGGTCGTCTCGGGCGTGGTGGGCTTCCTGGCGCTGCTGCTGGCGCTGCCGGTGACGGTCTTCCTCCTCATCACCCTCATCGGCATTCCCGTGGCCGCCCTGCTGTGGCTGACCCTGGCCTTCGTGGTGCCGATGGGCCTGGCCGCCATCGCCAACACCCTGGGCACCTCGATGCCGCTGGGCCGCGTTCGCCGCACCCAGGCCATGGTGCTCGCGGTCGGGCTGCTGGCGCTGATGCTCGTCGCGCACGTGCCGGTGCTCGGCCCGCTGGTGATGTCGCTGGCGGTCTGCGTCTCGCTGGGCGCCGTCGTGCGCACCCGGCTGGGCGCCACGCCCAGGGGCCTGCCGGTGATGGAGTCGACGGAGCGGCTGGGGGTCTGACGGTTGCGCTGAGCGCGCCCCTTTGCCACAACGCCGCACCATGCCCCGCGTCAACCAGCGCCCCGCCACCGCTCCCGCTCCCGCTCCCGCGCCTCGCCCGGCTGCCCCGCTGACCAGCCCTGGCTCCGCACCGGCGCTGGTGGCCGACCCCGCCTGGAACACCCGCGCCCCCAGAGGCGCCAAGCCGACGCTGCTGGGCCCGCCCGCGACGTTCCAGACGCCGCAGGCGAGCGTGGTGGGGCCGGCGAAGCTGCCGTCTTCGACGATCGCCGGGGTGAAGGTGAAGCAGGCCACCGTGCTCCAGTTCGAGGGGCTCACGGGCGCCAACCCGCTGATGACGAAGACGCTCGACGTGCAGTTCGGCAAGCTGTCGCAGCCCCAGTTCGACGCGCTCAAGAAGGAGTTCGGCGGGCTGTCGCAGGTGAAGTTCGACGCGGCGCGGGAGTACGGCGCCATCGACTTCCTGCCCCCGGCCCTCCAGGCGCTGGTCAACCGCGACATCGACCCGGGCAAGGCGGTCTCGCTCAAGGGCACCACGCGGCTCAACCACACCCTGGGCAACGAGGGCGCGGGCGACATCGAGATCAACACCACGCCCAACTGCCACGGCACGGCCTGGGAGATGATGCGCGCCTACCAGGGCCAGCCCTCGACGCACGTGAGCCTGCTCTACGGCGACGCGCAGCTCTCGGGCCCCGAGTACGAAGACGCCAAGCGGTTCACCACCGTCGGCACCGCCGAGGCCGGGAAGGCGCCGACCTTCTTGAAGGACCTGCAGCCAGGCGACGTGGTGGCCTTCAAGCAGGGCGACTACGAGCTGCTCCACTCCGCGGTCTACGTCGGCGGCGGGCTGTTCTTCGAGAAGCCCAACACCGAGTCCGACGAGTACGACGAGTCGCCCTACCGCCTGGTGACGCTCGACCAGGCCATCGCGCCCATCGCCGAGTTCATGGACGGCAAGCCGACCCTCACCGCGCTGCGGCCGAAGGTCACGCTCCCGCCGGGCACCGAGATCTTCAGCACCGGCGAAGACGCGCAGAAGCTCGAGGCGTGGGCCGCGAAGAAAGGCCAGACCGTCGGCAAGCCGCTGGTGCGCGAGTTCGAGGTCGGCATGGGCGGCGGCATTCGCGGCATGCACTTCAACGCCGTCGAGACCAAGCGCGTCGAGATCGGCCCCGACGGCCGCGGCGTCATTCGCTGAAGGCGCTCAGGCGCCCGAGGCCGGCGGAGGCTGCGACCTCGCCTGGACGCCCGCGGCGCGGCTGAGCGCCCCGCGCGAGCCGAAGACGATCGCCGCGCCCACCACCGCGCCGTAGACCGCGCCCGCCAGCACGTCAGACGGCCAGTGAACGCCGACGCCCACCCGGCTCGCGCCGATGAGGAGGGCGACGGGGAAGGCCACCCATCCGGCCCGCGGAACCGTCAGCGTCACCGCCGTCGCCACCGCGAACGCGTTGGCGCTGTGCAGCGAGGGCATGGAGCCCACGTCGGCGGCCGGGAGCAACACGCGCACCAGGTGGTCGGGCAAGGCGAAGCTGGGGCGCATTCGGCCGATGGCCGGCTTGAGCACGCGAGCGCCGAAGGCGTCGGTCAGCGCGGCGGCGCCGGCCAGCTGCGCGAGCGGAACCAACGCCCCGCGCTTGAGCCGCGCCAGGAGCCACGCCGCGAAGGCCACCAGGGTCGCGACCCCGAAGAGCCGCGACGACGCCGCGACCCAGACGGCGTCGAGCCAGCTGGAGCCCTCGGCGTTGACGGCGCGGAAGATCGCCTCGTCCCAGCCCCAGCGGAAGTCGACCAACGAGGGGCCGCTCATCTCACGCCGGATCGCCCGCGCGGGCGATCTCGATGGTGACGTGATCGACCGGCACCACGCCCACGATGGCCCGCTTGTAGTCGGACACCGAGGTGGTGCCCGAGGTCGACACCGACGCCACGCACACCATCTGGGTCGGGCCGACGTGCCACAGGTGCAGGTCGTCGACCCGGGTGTCGCCGACCTTCTCGAGCGCGGCCTTCACCCGATCGCGCAGGGCGGTCGACGGCCCGAGGTCGATCAGCTGCCGGGCGCAGTCGGTGATGAGCCCCCACGCCCACCTCAAGATGACGAGGGCCGCGACGATCGCCACCACCGCGTCGAGCCAGAGCAGCGAGTAGTACCGGCCCGCCACCAGCGCGATGATCGCCAGCAGGCTGGTGAGCGCGTCGGCGACCACGTGCAGGTACGCAGCGCGCAGGTTGTGATCGTGCCCCTTCTCGTGCACCGCCCGCCGCAGCGCCGCAGACTGCTCCTGCTTGTCGTGCGCGTGATGGTGAGGAGGGTGGTCGTGGGCGGCGTGGTCGTGGGCGGCGTGGTCGTGAGCAGTGTGATCGTGGGCAGTGTGATCGTGGGCAGTGTGATCGTGGGCGGTGTGATCGTGCGCGGCGTGATCGTGGGCGGTGTGATCGTGGGCGGCGTGGTCGTGCGAATGACCGTGGTCGTGGCCATGCCCATGCGCGCCGTCGAGCAGCCAGGCCGAGACGAAGTTCACCAGCAGCCCGATGATGGCCACCGGCAGGGCGTCGGCGAAGTCGACCGCCTCGGGGCTGATGAGGCGCTGCACGCCGCTGGCGACCATCTCGAACGAGACCACCACCAACAGCGTCGAGCTGGTGAACCCGGCGAGCGCGTAGACCTTGCCGGTGCCGAAGGCGAAGCGCGTCTCGCCCGCGCGGGTTCTCGCGTACCAGTAGGCGAGGGCCGAGAGCCCCAGCGCGCCCACGTGGGTGGCCATGTGCCACCCGTCGGCGGTCAGCGCGAGCGAGTGCGTCAGGTAGCCGGCGATCAGCTCGGCGCACATCATCACCGCGGTGAGGGCGACGACCCAGCGGGTGCGCGCCTCGCCCGAGGGCGACACCTTCGGCGGCGCGCGCACCGAGCAGGCGGGGTCGTCGACGTTGGTGGCGGGCACCTGTTGAGCGGGTGTCATCTCAGGCCGCACACGCATCACACTGGCCGCGGAGCTGGATCTCGACCTGCTGGAGCGTGAGCGCGCGCGGCACGCCCTTGCCCTGCTTCACCTTGAGCGTCACCTCGGGCAGGCACGAGACCGCGCCGCAATCGGAGCAGGTGAAGTGGGGGTGCCGCGAGTCGTCGCCGTTGCCCTTGCTGCGCTTGAGCTCGAACCGCCACACGTGGTCGCCCAGGTCGGTGCGCGACACCAAGCCCACCTCGGTGAGGTCCACCAGGTTCCGGTAGATGGTGGTGCGGTCCATCCCGTCGCTCGCGAGCACCTCGACCAGCTCGCCGTGCGAGATGGGGGTGCTGGCGGCCGACAAGCGCCGCAGCACGGCGATGCGCGGCGAGGTGCTGCGGAGCCCGGCCTTGCGAATGATGGACTTCAGCTCGTCGAGCGAGGGCGTGAGATCGTAGGCCATGACTGTTGCAGTTGTAACTGACGGCCCGACGGGACTTCAACCTTCGCCTACTCCGCCGACATGAACGGGTAGCCCACCGAGGTGGGCGGCACGAAGGTCTCCTTGATGGTGCGCGGCGAGGTCCACCTGACGAGGTTGAGCATCGAGCCTGCCTTGTCGTTGGTGCCCGAGCCGCGGCTGCCGCCGAAGGGCTGCTGGCCGACGACGGCGCCGGTGGGCTTGTCGTTGACGTAGAAGTTGCCGGCGGCGTGCCGCAGCTCGGCCGACGCAGTGACGATGGCCGCGCGGTCGCGCGCGAACACGGCGCCGGTCAGCGCGTAGGGCGCGGCCCGGTCGCAGGCCTTGAGCGTCTCGACGTACTCGGCGTCGGGGTAGACGAAGAGGCTGACGATGGGCGCGAAGATCTCTTCGGTCATCAGCCGGTGGGTCGGCGTGGCGCACTGCACCAGCGTGGGGCGAATGAACCAGCCCTCGCTGCGATCGCCGGTGCCGCCCGCGAGTACGGTGGCGTCGGGGCCCTTCGCGAGCTCGAGGTACTTCGAGGCGTTCACGAAGCTGCGCTCGTCGATCACCGCGCCCATGAAGTTGCGGAAGTCGGTGACGTCGCCCATGCGCAGGCCCTCGATCATCGGCACCAGGCGCTCCTGCAGCCTGGGCCACAGCGACTGCGGCACGAAGACCCGCGAACACGCCGAGCACTTCTGCCCCTGGAACTCGAAGCCGCCGCGCACGATGGCGGTGGCGACCGCGTCGAGATCGTCTGCGGCCGAAGGGTGCACGAAGATGAAGTCCTTCCCGCCCGTCTCGCCGACGAGGCGCGGGTACTGGCGGTAGCGGTCGATCTTCTCGCCCACCGTGCGCCACAGGAGGTTGAAGGTCCGGGTGGAGCCGGTGAAGTGAATGCCGCCGAGGTCGGCGTGGTTGAGCACCACGTCGCTGATGACGGGCCCGGGCCCGGGCAGCATGGTGATGACGCCCTCGGGCAGGCCGGCCTCACGCAGCAGCTCCATGATCCAGTGGCCCGACAGCATCGCCGACTGCGCGGGCTTCAGCAGCACCACGTTGCCCATCAGCGCCGGGGCGGTGCACAGGTTGAGGGCGATGGCGGTGAAGTTGAACGGCGCGACGGCGAAGACGAAGCCGTCGAGCGGCCGATAGTCGGTCTGGTTCCACACGCCGGGCGACGACGACGGCTGCTGGTCGAGGAGCGTCTGGGCGAAGTGCACGTTGAAGCGCAGGAAGTCGATGGCCTCACAGGCCGCGTCGATCTCGGCCTGGTGCGAGGTCTTCGATTGCCCGAGCATCGTGGCGGCGTTGAGGAGCGGCCGGTACTTCGTGGCGAGCAGCTCGGCGGCGCGCAGGAAGATGGCCGCGCGATCGGTGAAGGCCATGGTGCTCCACGAACGCTTCGCGGCCAGCGCGGCCGTGATGGCGGCGCTCGTCTCGAGGGGCCCCGCCTCGTGGAAGGTGCCCAGCACCTGGGCGTGTCGGTGCGGTGCGCGAATGGCGTCGAGCTTGCCGGTGCGCAGCTCCTTGCCCTCGATGCGCACGGCGATCTCGGGGCGCTCGGCGGTCAGGCGGCTGAGCGCCGCCTTCAGCTCGGCGCGCTCAGGCGCACCAGGGGCGTACGACTTCACCGGCTCGTTCAACGGCTGAGGCACCCGCAGGTTGGCGCTGATCATGGGTGCTGCTTGCCCGAGCCGGGCGTCGTTTTCCACCCATGCGTTCGGGCGCGCGCGTCAAGCGAGCCGTTCGAGCACCAGCGGCCTCGACGGCGCCGCGGCGGGCCCGAGGCCGTAGGCGCGGCGAACCCGGTCGATCACCTCGGGCACCCGCCGGTCGTCGTTGACGTGCGCCGTCACCAGCGTCGCGCCAGCCGTCACCGCGTCGCCCAGCTTCTTCTCGAGCACGAAGCCCACGCCCGGGTCGATGACGTCGCTGGTCTTCTCGCGACCGGCCCCGAGCGCCATGGCGGCCAGGCCGATGGCCTCGCTGTCGATCGCGGTGACGAACCCCGCGGCCTCGGCGGTGATGGCGACGGTGGTGCGCGCCTTTGGGAGGCGCGAGAGATCGTCGATGGCGGCCGGATCGCCGCCCTGGGCCTTGACGATCTCCTTGAGCTTGCGCTCGGCAGCCCCGCTGGTGACGGCCTGCCGCAGCTTCGCGCGGGCCTCGTCGATCGAGCTGGCCTGCTTGCCCAACACCAGCATCTCGGCGGTCAACGCGAGGGTGAGCTCGGTGTAGTCGGCGGGCGCCTGCCCGCGCAGCATCTCGACGGCCTCCTTCACCTCGAGGGCGTTGCCCACGGTGCGGCCGAGCGGTTGGTCCATGTCGGTGAGGAGCGCGACGACCGTCTTGCCCATCTCGGAGCCGATGCCGATCATCGTGCGCGCCAGCACCCGCGCGTTCTCGATCGTCTTCATGAAGGCGCCGGAGCCGACCTTCACGTCGAGCACCAGCGCGTCGATGCCCTCGGCGAGCTTCTTCGACATGATGGACGAGGCGATCAGCGGAATGCAGTCGACCGTCGCGGTGACGTCACGCAAGGCGTAGAGCTTCTTGTCGGCGGGGGCGAGCGTCGCGGTCTGGCCGATGAGGCACGCGCCCACCGACTTCACGAGGCGGCGGTAGTCGGCGATGGAGAGGTCGACGCGGAACCCGGGAATGGACTCGAGCTTGTCGAGGGTGCCGCCGGTGTGGCCGAGCCCGCGCCCCGAGATCATCGGCACCGGGACCCCGCAGGCGGCCGCCAGCGGGGCGAGGCTCAGGCTGACCTTGTCGCCCACGCCTCCGGTGGAGTGCTTGTCGACCTTGAGGCCCGGCGTCTCGGAGAGGTCGAGCACCTCACCGCTCTCGAGCATGGCGCGCGTCCACGCGGCGAGCTCGGGCGGAGTGAGGCCCCTGAAGAACACGGCCATGGTCATCGCCGACATCTGGTAGTCGGCGACGTCGCCTTTGACGTAGCCGTCGAGGAAGGCGCGAATGACGTCGGGCGCGAGCACCTGGCCGTCGCGCTTGGCTTTGATCACCTCGTAGGGACGCATGGGCCGCAAGGTAACCGCGCGGCCCGAAGAGGCCACTTTGCAGCGGCTTTCTTTGCACCCCGAGGGCCCCTCACGGGTCGTGCAAACGCCATGATCCGAGCTCTCGTCCTGACCGCAGCCCTCATTCCGTCCCTCGCGGCGGCGCAGCTCACCTTTCCGGGTGGCAACATCGCCCCGGGGACGACGTGGGGCGTTCCGGGCGTGAGTCGCACGGTCACGCTGGGCGGCGACGTGACGATCCCCGCGGGGGTGACGCTGACGGTCCTCCCCGGCACCACCATCACGGCGGCGGCCACCGACAACATCATGCGCGCGGGCGGCACCAGCCTCGTCGACCTCTTCGTCGAGGGCACGCTGACGGTGCAGGAGGCCTCGGGCGAGACGACGACCTTCACGGGCCCGACGACGAGCACCGCTTCGTGGGGCGGGCTCATCGTCTCGGCCGGGGCGACGATGCAGGCCGGCTCGACGCGGTTTCAGCGCATGAGCCAGGGCGTGCGCGTCACCAGCGGCGCGTCACCCACCACGGTGACGATGAACAACACCACCTTCCAGACGAGCAGCGGGTGCCTCTCGTTCCTGGGGAGCGCGACCACCGGCGTCTACTCGCTCACGGGGGCGAGCTTCATCGGCTGCGCCTCGTCGGCCGCCGTCAGCGTCGCGGCCGGGACGTTGTCGATGACCTCGAGCATCATCCGCGACACCGCCGGCGCCAACAGCGCCCTCTACGTCACCGGCGGCACCGTCACCGTCGACCGCT
>JACSRE010000416.1 GCA_014879945.1 Myxococcus sp. | reverse complement strand
AGATGTGTATAAGAGACAGGTGCTGGAGCGCCGCCTCGACGCCCTCGAGGAGCAGGAGCCGGTGACGACACGCGCCCCGACGCGGCGGGTGGATGACGGGCGGGCGGCCTACCAGGCGCTGGTGGCTGACGCCGTGGCGGCCCTGGGTGAGGGGCTGACGAAGCTGGTGGTCGCGCGTGCCATCGAGGTCGAGAGCGAAGCACCCATCCCTGAGCGGCTGGTGCTCAAGGCGCTCGAGGCGCGCAACCCCCGGTGCTTCACCTTCCTCGTCCGCGGCCGTGATGGCTCGGCGTTCGTGGGCGCGTCGCCCGAGGTGCTCTGCGAGGCGCGAGGGCGGGCGTTCTCGACCGAGGCCCTGGCCGGCACCGCCCCGTTGGATCAAGGCGCGCGGCTCCTCGCCTCTGACAAGGATCGCCGCGAGCACCAGGCCGTCGTCGACGACGTGCGGGCCCGCCTCGATGGCTTCGTGACGACGCTCGAGGCGCCGGCCGAGCCGACGCTCAAGCCGCTCGCGTCGATCGTCCACCTCCACACGCCCATCACCGCGGTCCTCCGCGAGGGCCAGGCGCCCCTCGAGGTCGCGCGCGCCCTCCACCCGACGCCGGCGGTGGCGGGCCTGCCGCGCGCGAAGGCGCTCGCCTGGCTGCGCGACCACGAGGGCTTCTCCCGCGGCTGGTACACGGGGGCGGTCGGCGCGGTGGGCGCCGACTCGGTGACCCTGGCGGTGGGCCTGCGCTCGGCGCGCATTCGTGGCGCTCGGGCGACGGTCTATGTCGGCGCCGGCGTGGTGCGGGGCTCGACCCCGGAGGCCGAGTGGCTCGAGACCGAGCGAAAGGCCGAGACGATGCTGGCGGCGCTGGGAGTCGAACATGGCTGACACGCTCAACCAGCGCTGGGCGGCGACCCTCGTCGGCGCGCTGGTGGCCACCGGGGTGAAGCACGTGGTGATCGCGCCGGGCTCCCGATCGACGCCGCTGGCGCTGGCGTTCGCCGACCGGCCCGAGCTGCGGTGCTGGTCGTGCCTCGACGAGCGGAGCGCGGCCTTCTTCGCGCTGGGGCTCTCCAAGGGCACCCAGACGCCCGCGGCGGTGCTCTGCACGTCGGGCACCGCGGGGGCGCACTTCCTGCCGGCGCTGATCGAGGCGCGAGAGGGCGCGACGCCGCTGATCGCGATCACCGCCGACCGCCCGAGCGAGCTGCACGGCTTCGGCGCGCCGCAGACCATCGAGCAGCGCGGGCTCTTCGGCGCGTGGGTGCGCGACGAGGCCAGCCTCTCGGAGCCGTTCGACGCGGGGCTCGAGCACCTGGTGGCGGTCGTCGCGCGCCTGGTGCACCGGGCCTCGACGCCTTCGCGCGGGGGCGTGCACCTCAACGTGCCGTTCCGTGAGCCGCTGGCGCACCCCGATGGCCTCGCGGGGCCCGTCATCGACCCCCGCGCGCCTGCGTTCGTGGCTGCCCCGGGCGTGCCTGCGCTCGCGCCGCTCCAGCGCCTGCTGGCCTCGACGTCGCGCGGCGTGATCGTCGTCGGCCCGCGGGAGCGCGATGACGGCTTCGGCGAAGCGGTGAACGCGCTGGGCCGCGCCCTGGGCTTCCCGGTGCTGGCCGAGGCCGCGTCGAACGCCCGCTTCGGCTTCGAAGACGCGGTCTGGGCGACCGACGCGCTCACCCGGAGCAAGGCGTTCTCGGACTCGCTGCGTCCCGAGGTGGTGCTGCGCTTTGGCGGCGGCTTGACGCTCAAGCAACCCCAGCAGTGGCTCGATGCCTGTGGCGCGCGCGTCTTCGCCTTCTGCGACGACGGCCAGCCGTTCGACCCCCAGCACCGCGTGGAGGCGTTCTTCACGGGTGACGTGGTGGCGATGGTGAAGGCCCTGACGCCTCAGGCGCCCCGGCCTCCCGGCGAGCTGTGGAGCGCGGTGCAGGCGGCGCAGCAGCGGGTCGGCCGGGCCCTGGAGCGGGCGCCGCAGCACCTCGACGAGCCGCGGATCGCGAGGTCGGTCGCCAGCGCGCTGCCACCCGGCGCGAACCTGGTGCTCTCGAGCTCGATGCCGATTCGCGACGTCGACGCCTACGCGCCAGCGGGCAGTCGGCGCGTCAGGGTGTTCGCCAACCGCGGCGTCAACGGCATCGACGGCGTGGTGTCGACGGCGGCGGGCGTCGCGGCGGGCTCGGGCAAGCCCACGGTGCTCCTCATCGGCGACCTCGCGGCGCTGCACGATCTGCCCGGCTGGCTCATCGCCCACTCGTCCAGGGCGCCGCTGGCGGTGGTGGTGGTGAACAACGATGGCGGCGGCATCTTCAGCTTCCTGCCGGTGGCCGAGCGCACGCCGCACTTCGAGGAGTTCTTCGGAACGCCGACCGGCGTCGACTTCTCGCACGTCGCGGCGCTGGCGCGGGCGAGGCTGCACCGGCCGTCATCGCTGGACTCGCTCCAGAGCGCGGTGGCGTCGTCGCTGGCGCAGGGCGGGCTCCACCTCGTCGAGGTGCGCACCGATCGCCGCGCCAACGTCGAGGCGCATCGGCAGCTGAACGCTGCGCTGGTGGCGGCGGTGGAGGCGTCATCATGAGCCCGCTCCCATCGAAGCGCTGGGGGGCCGGGCCGCGGCGCGCGCTGCTGCTGCACGGCTTCACGGGGAGCCGCGCCTCGTTCGATCACCTCGCGCCGCTGGTGGGCGATCTGCTCACCGCCGAGTGCGTCGATCTGCCCGGGCACGGCGCGGCCGAGGTCGAGGTGAGCGGCTTCGACGAGGTCATCGAGCTGTTGGCCGCGCGGCTCGATGGGCGCACCACCCTCATCGGGTACTCGCAGGGCGCGCGCCTGGCGCTGGGCCTGGCGGTGCGGCACCCCGAGAAGGTGGAGCGGCTGGTGCTCGAGAGCGGCTCGCCGGGGCTCCATCGTCGGCACGATCGGGTGCTGCGGCGGCGCGCCGATGACGACCTGGCGTCGCTGCTCGAGTCCGATGGCGTCGACTCGTTCATCGCGGTCTGGGAGCAGCACCCGCTCTTCTCGGGCATCCGCGCGCTCCCGGGGCAGGTGCAGGAGCAGCTGCGCGAGCGTCGAGGCGCCCACCGGGCTGCCGGGCTCGCGCTGGCGCTGCGGGCGATGGGGCAGGGCGCGCAGCCCGACTTCTGGCCTGCGCTGGCGACGCTGCGGGTGCCGACCTTGCTGCTCACCGGCGCGGCGGACACCAAGTACACGCGGCTGGCCCGGCGCATGTCGGTGGAGCTGCCGCTCGCCTGGCGGGTGGCGCTGCCGGGCGTCGGTCACGCGCCGCACCTCGAGGCGCCGCAGGCCTGGGCCGCCGAGGTGCGCTCCTTCCTCGGGTCGCCGTGGACGCACGAGCCCGTCGCCGAGGTGATGCGGTGAGCGGCCGAGGTGCGCTCCTTTTTCGGGTTGCCGTGGACGCCGGAGTCCTTCGCCGAGGTGCGCTCCTTCCTCGGGTCGCGGTGGACGCAGGAGCCCGTCGCCGAGGTGCGCGCCTTCCTCGGGTCTCCGTGGACGCCGGAGCCCGTCGCCGAGGTGCGCGCCTTCCTCGGGTCTCCGTGGACGCCGGAGCCCGTCGCCGAGGTGCGGTCCTTCCCCGGGTCGCGGATGCGCTGAGCCGCGTCTCCGCCCGCCGGCTCGCCTCGTCGTCGCGATCTGGCCTCGCCTTGCCGCGCGCGGTCGTGGCGATGAAGGGAAGGAGCCCGTGATGCCCGCGCTCGTCTCAGCCGGAGGCCCGCCGTCGCCCACGGCCGCGTGGGTGCTGGCGACCCGCCCGCGCACCCTCGTCGCAGGCTTCGTCCCGGTGGCGGTCGGGAGCGCCGTGGCCTTCCGCGAGGGGCGCTTCTCGCTGCTGCCGGCGCTCGGGGCGCTGGTGGGCGCGCTGCTCATCCAGATCGGCACCAACCTCTTCAACGACGCCTATGACTTCAAGCGCGGCGCCGACACCGGCGAGCGCCTCGGGCCGGCCCGCGCGACGCAGCAGGGGTGGCTCTCGCCTGAGGCGGTGATGCGCGGGGCCATCGCGTGCTTCGCCCTGGCCTTCGTCGTCGGCCTGTACCTGGTCAGCGTCGCGGGCTGGCCGTTGTTGGTGGTGGGCGTGGTGTCGCTGGTGGCGGGCTACGCGTACACCGGCGGGCCGTTTCCGCTGGCCTACCACGGCCTCGGAGACGCCTTCGTGCTGGTCTTCTTCGGCCTGGTCGCGGTGAGCGGCACGGCCTTCGTCTTGACGCAGACGGTGACGCCGCTGGCGCTGGCCGCGGGGCTCCCGGTGGGCGCGCTCGGGGTCGCGCTGCTGGCGGTGAACAACGTGCGCGACGTGAAGACCGACACGGCCGCCAACAAGCGCACGCTGGTGGTGCGGCTCGGTGTCGGCTTCGGGCGCGCGGAGTACGTCGCCGCGCTGCTGGTGGCGGCGGTGGTGCCAGTGGCGCTCTGGGCCGTCGGGCTCGCCTCTGCCGCGGTGCTGTTGCCGTTGGTCGCGCTGCCCCTGGGCGCCTCGCCGCTCAGGCTGGTGCTGCGCGAGTCCGGGCCGGTGCTCAACCAGGCGCTCGCCGGCACCGCGAGGCTGATGCTGATCTACGGAGTTCTCTTCAGCGTGGGGCTCGCCCGATGAAGTTCGAGATCACCAGGGCCAGCCTGAGGCTCGCCCGTCGCGTCACCACCTCGCGCGCCGTGCTGCACGAGCGAGAAGGGCTCCAGGTGACGATCAGCGGCGACGGCGTCTCTGGCCGGGGCGAGACGTTTCCGTTGCCGGCCTTCGGCACCGAGCCCCTGGGGCAGGCCGAGGCGGCGATTCGGGCCTTCGCGCCGCAGCCGTTCGCGGCCGTGGAGGAGCTGACGCTCGCGCTCGCGCCGCTCGAGGCGACCCCCGCCGCCCGCTTCGCCGTCGAGTGCGCGCTGCTCGAGTGGCTGGCGCGCCGTCGAGGCATTCCCGTCGCGCTGCTGCTGGGCGAGGGGCGGGCCGACGTCGCGGTGAACGCGTTGATCGAGGGCGCCGACGCGGCCTCGCTGGCCGACGAGGCGAAGCGGGCGGTCGACGCGGGCTTTCGCACGCTGAAGATCAAGGTCGGCTCGAAGAGCGTGTCGGTCGACGCGCAGCGGCTCCACGCGGTGCGCCTGGCGGTCGGCGCCGAGGTGGCGCTGCGCATCGACGCCAACGGCGGCTGGTCCGAGGGCACCGCGCGCTCGACGCTGCGGGGGCTCGAGTCCCTGGCGCTGGAGCTGTGCGAGCAGCCCGTGGCGGCGCACGACGTCGAGGCGCTGCGCCGGCTGGCGTACCTGGGGCCGGTGCCCATCGCGGTGGACGAGGGGCTCGCCGATGCCTCGCTGCGGGCGCGGCTGCTCGAGGCCGACCCGCGCCCGGCGGCGCACGTGTTGGTGCTCAAGCCCGCGGTCCTCGGCGGCCTGGTGCCCGCGCTGGCGCTGGCCCGGGCTGCGGCCGAGGTGGGCGTCGCGGCCTACGTCACCACGATGCTCGACGGCTCGATCGCGCGCGCGGCGGCGACGCACCTGGCCGCGGTGTTGCCTGCCCAGACGCACGCGCACGGCCTGTCGACGGTGGAGCTCTTCGAGGGCGCAGGTCGTGACGCCTTCACGCCGAAGGGTGGGGTGATCACCCTGCCCGACAGCGCCGGGTGGGGCGTGTGACGCTGCTTCCGTGCCCGGTGCACGAGGCCGCGCGCAGGTTCCCCGGGCGGCTGGCGGTGGAGTTCGAGGGCGCGCGCGCTTCCTGGAGCGACGCCGCGGCGCAGGTCTCGGGCTGGCAGCGGTGGCTGCGCGACGAAGGCGTCGGCCCCGGCGATCGCGTGGCGACGCTCAGCTGGAATCGGCCGGAGCTGGTGTGGCTCTGGTTCGCGCTGGCCAGGCGTGGCGCGTCGCTGGTGCCGCTCAACGCCCGGCTCACGACGGCCGAGCTCGTGCCGCTGGTGGCGCGGACGGCTGCGCGGCTGGTGTTGGTCGAGCCCGCGCTCCAGGCGCGGTTGCCGGGCGCCCGCGCGCTTCCCGCGCCCAGGTTCCCTGGTGATGAAGGAGCGAGTCTCGACCGGACCGCCGAGCTCGCCGCCCTCTTCACCTCGGGCACGACGGGCGTTCCTTCGCTGGTCCCGCTCACCGTCGAGAACTTCCTCGCCTCGCATGAGGCGAACGCGGCGAACCTGGGGGCCAGCGAGGCGCAGGTGTGGCTGGGCACGCTGCCGCTGTTTCACGTAGGCGGGCTGGCGATGGTGTTCCGCTGCGCGGTGATGGGCGCGGCGTTGGTGCTCGAGCGCCAGTTCGAGGTGGGGCGCGCGGCTGCGCTGCTGCGGCGCGGCGACGTCACCCACGCGAGCCTGGTGCCGACCGCGCTCCAGCGAATCCTCGACGTCAGCGACGCGCCCTTCGGAGAGCGCCTCGAGGCGCTGCTGATCGGCGGCGGCCCGATGGGGCAGGCGCTCCTTGGGCGGGCGCGAGGGCTGCGGCTGCCCGTGCTGCAGACCTACGGTCTGACCCAGGCGTGCTCTCAGGTGACGACCGAGCGGCCAGGCGAGGCCGATGGCGCCACCGCCGGAGCCCCGCTGTCCGGGGTCGAGGTGCTGGTGGTCGACGCGCTGGGGCACGCCGTCGCGCCGGGCGTGGTGGGCGAGGTGCGGGTGCGCGGCCGCACCGTGACGCCGGCCGCAGCGCCCTGGCTCGAGACGGGCGACCTGGGCAGCCTCGACGCGCGCGGCCGGCTCACCCTGCACGCCCGGCGGACTGATCTGATCGTCTCGGGTGGCGAGAACATCTACCCAGCCGAGGTCGAGGCCGTCTTGAGCGAGAGCGGGTTGGTCGACGACGTCGCGGTCGCGCCGATGGCCGACGATGTCTGGGGCCAGGTGCCCGTGGCCTATGTGGTGTGGAAGGGCGGGGCCGCCGAGGCGGCGTTGGTGGCGTGGGCGCGCGCGCGGCTGGCGGGCTTCAAGGTCCCTCGAAGGTTCGTCGCTCGCGACGCGCTGCCCAGGAACGCCTCGGGCAAGCTGCTGCGCCACGCGCTGGGGTGACCCCCCGTTCCGGTCGGCTCCCGCTCGTGCTATCCGCGCCCGCCGCACCCTCAGGTGCAGTCGTCACAGACAAGGAAACTCCGCATGGCCCGGTTCGTCGTCGCAGCGTCGTGTCTCGCAGTGATCGTTGGCTCGTCGTGTGGGCCTTCAGTCCCCAAACCCGACGCCGGCACGAGCGCGACGGGCGGCGGGTTGAGCGGAACGGGCGGCGGCTCCGCCTCGACCGGAGGCGGCAGCGCCTCGACCGGTGGAGGCACCGCAGGCGGAATGGCAGCTGGCGGGAGCGCGACGGCGGGGGGCTCGGCCACTTTGCCTGACGGAGGCCTCAACTGTGCGCAGATCACCACGTCGCTCACCTGGAACGGGGGCGCGGGCTCGGGGAGCTACGAGCTTCAGAACGACGGCGGCGTCGGCGTGCACTACACGGGCGCGGTCTTCGGTGCGAGCGCCAGCGGCCCCTTCAGCACCATGGAGATCCAGCTCTACAACGAGACCCCTGCCACGCCGCTCGCGCTGCCGCTCACCGGCACCTTCGAGACCATCGACAACACCTTCACCGCCTACCCGGCCGGCTTCTTCAGCACCAACTGCGGCATGGACGGCAACAACTGCCAGCAGACGTTCATCTCGACGCGCGGCACCTACACCGTCACCGCGGCGAGCCAGTCGGTTGACGCCGGCACCTTCGTCGGCTCACTCACCAACGTGCGGTTCCGCGAGATCAACCCGATGACGTTCCGCGCGGTGGTGGACGGTGGCTGTGTCGACGTCAGCTCGTTCACCTTCAACACCCAGTGGCCGTAACCATGAGCCTCCTTCGCCTCGCGTTGGTTGGGTTCCTCTTCGGCGTGCTGGTGGCGGTCGCGCCCTCGTGTGGGGCCGGTGCGTGCAACGCCTCCAGCTGCCCCGCCGGGTGCTGTGACGCGATGGGCAAGTGCCAGCCTGGCACCACCCCCTCGGTCCTGTCTCTTATACACATCTGACGCTGCCGACGACGGA
>JACSRE010000195.1 GCA_014879945.1 Myxococcus sp. | reverse complement strand
GGCGGCGGCTCGGCGTGCGGCTGTCGCAACGGTGCGGGCCAGTGCCAGGTCGGAGACTCTCCGCTCGCGTGCGGCGCCACCGGCGGCGCCTGCACCCGCTGCGGCAACGGCGAGCAGTGCGTCAACGGCACCTGCACGGTGGCCGCCTGCGGCCCCGGCACCTGCACCGGCTGCTGCGGCCGCGGCCAGTGCGTGACGCCCTCGATGCAGACGGCCATCGCCTGCGGCGCCCCCGGCACCATGTGCGTGACGTGCGGGCGCGGCGAAGACTGCGTCAACGGCCGCTGCCAGAACGTCATGGGCTGCGACGCGATGACGTGCGCGAGCGGGTGCTGCGTGCCCGGCGCGAACCGCTGCCTCCCGCCCGGCAACCAGTCGCGCTTCGCGTGCGGCACCGGCGGCGCCCAGTGCGCGATGTGCCCGGGCGGCAGCCAGTGCGACATGGGCGTGTGCACCGGCGGAGCGGCCGACGCGGGCCCCAGCTCGTGCGACGCCGTGTCGTGCGCCAGCGGCTGCTGCGCCTTCGGCCGCTGCGTGTCGGGCGGCCAGCAGAACAACTTCGCCTGCGGCACCGCCGGCCAGATGTGCATGCAGTGCCCGGGCGGCACCAACTGCCGCGGCGGGGTGTGCACCCCGAACACCGGCGCCGACGGGGGGACGCCCCAGGTGCTGCCCATCGGCAGCGCGTGCACCGCCGCCAGCACCTGCGAAGGCAACTGCATCGAGGAGCGCCAGTTCGGCCAGGCCACCGGGTTCCCCGGCGGGTACTGCACCACCAACTGCGGCGCCGGCGGCCAGATGTGCCCGAGCGGCCTGTGCGTGACCGAGACGGTGTTCGGGCAGCCGGTCAGCTCCTGCCGCTCCACCTGCACCGGGGCCGGCACGGGCCAGGGCAGCTGCCGCACGGGCTACGTCTGTACGCTGGCCCCCAGCCCGAGCGCGCTCGTCGGCTACTGCCGCCCCAGCTGCCAGAACCAGGGCTTTGCCGCCATGTGCGCGCAGGGCCAGCAGTGCCTGACGTCGGGCTACTGCCAGTAGCTCACGGGCGCCGCGCCGCCTCGACGGCGAAGAGCACCGTCTCGGGCGTGCAGGGCATGGGGAGCACCACCTCCCGGCCCGGCTTGCCGAACGCCGACACCGCGTGGCGCAGCGCCGCCACCGCCGACAAGGCCAGCATCAGCGGCGGCTCGCCGACGGCCTTGCTGCCGTGAATGGTGCCGTCTTGCGGCGCGTTCTCGAGCAGCGCCACCCTGAAGTCCACGGGGGCGTCGCCGAAGGCCGGCACCTTGTAGGTGTCGGGCGAGTGCGTGCGCAGGAAGCCCTTGTCGTCGACGCGGAGCTCCTCGCAGGTGAGCCAGCCCCAGCCCTGAATGAAGGCGCCCTCGACCTGCCCCTTGTCGATGGACGGCACCAGCGACGCCCCGACGTCAGCCAGCAGGTCGACGCGGCGCAGCCGGTGCTCGCCCGTCAGCCCGCTCACCTCGACCTCTGACACCGCCGCGCCGTAGGCGAAGTAGTGAAACGGCTTGCCGCGGCCGGTGGCCCTGTCGAAGTGGATGTCGGGCGTGCGGTAGTAGCCGGTGGCCGACAGGGAGACCTGCGCGAGGTAGGCCTCGTGCGTCACCTTCTCGAACGGCACCGCCTGCGCCGGCGTCGACGGCAGGAAGACCCGGCCGTTCTCGAACACCAGGGCCTTCGCGGCGTCACCCGCCACCCCGAGGAGCTTCGCGGCGACCGGCCTCAGGCGCTCGCGCACCGTCTCGGCAGCGTGCTTGACCGCGAAGCCGTTGAGGTCCGAGCCGCTCGAGGCCGCGGTGGCCGAGGTGTTGGGCACCTTGTCGGTGGCCGTCGTCATCACCCGCACACGCTCTGGCCGAACGCCCAGCTCGTGGGCGCAGACCGCCAGCATCTTGGTGTGCAGGCCCTGCCCCATCTCGGTGCCGCCGTGGTTCAGCTGCACCGAGCCGTCGGCGTAGACGACGACGAACGCGCCCGCCTGGTTGAGGAACGAGGTGGTGAAGCTGATGCCGAACTTCACCGGGGTGATGGCCAGCCCGCGCTTGGCGTGCCGGTGGGCCTGGTTGAACCCGGCCACCTCGCCCAGGCGCCGCGTGTACTCGCTCGTCGAGAGCAGCTCGCTGAAGAGCCGCTCGAGCCGGCAGTCCTTCACCTCTTGCCAGAAGGGCGTCACGTTGCGCGGGGCCGCGCCGTAGAAGTTCTTCCTCCGCAGCGCCGAGGCCTCGAGGCCCAGCCGCTCGGCCGCGCGCGACATGATGTCTTCGATGACGGCCATGCCCTGCGGCCCGCCGAACCCACGGAACGCGGTGTTCGACGGCAGGTTCGTCTTCGCGAGGTGGCCCGTCACCGTGACGTCGGGGATGAAGTAGCCGTTGTCGATGTGGAAGAGCGCGCGGTCGAGGATGGCGCGCGACAGGTCGGTGCTGAACCCGGCGTCGGCGAAGAGCTCGGCCTCGAGCGCCAGCAGCTGGCCGTCGGTCGAGAAGCCGACGTCGAAGCGCGTCTTGAACGGGTGGCGCTTGCCCGTCCACATCATGTCCTGGTCGCGGTTGAGCCACACCTTCACCGGCCGGCCCGTCTTGAGCGCCCCCAGCGCCGCCATCGCCGCGTACGGCGCAGCCTGCGTCTCTTTGCCGCCGAAGCCGCCGCCCATGCGCGGCACCTCGACGACGAGCTGATGCCGGCCCCAGCCCAGCACGTGGGCGACGATGGTTTGCACCTCGCTGGGGTGCTGGGTCGACGAGATGAGGCGCAACGCCGGGCCCTCTTCGGGGATGGCGAGGGTGCACTGCGTCTCGAGGTAGAAGTGGTCTTGCCCGCCGGTGACGACCTCGCCCTGGAAGCGCACCGGCGCGTTGGCGAGCGCGGCCTTCGAGTCGCCGCGGGTCAGCCGGTGGTCCCTCGACAAGTAGCTCTGGTGCTCGATGGCCTGGTCGATGGACAGCACCGCCGGCAGCGCTTCGAGCTCGACCTTCACCGCGGCCACGCCGGCGCGGCAGGCCTCGTACGACTCGCCGATGACGACCGCGATGGACTGGCCGAGGAACCGCACCGTGTCGTGCGCGAAGAGCTCTTCGTCGTGAATGACGGGGCCGACGTCGTTGGTGCCGGGCACGTCCTTCGCGGTGAGCACCGCCACCACGCCCTTCACGGCGAGCGCGGCGCTGGCGTCGACGCGCTGGAGCTTCGCGTGCGCGACCCTCGAGGTGACGACCTGCGCGACCAGCATTCCGGGAGGCGCAGGCCAGTCGTCCACGTAGCGGGCCTCGCCGGTGGCGTGCTTGAGGCCCGACTCGTGGAGCAGCGCCTGGCGCAGCGGCGAGGTGGGCTCAGTCATGGCGCACCTCTTCGTGGGTCAGCACGGTGGCCGCGTGACCTGGCGCGAGCCGCGGCTGTGGCGTCACTGACGTCTCGTCGAAGAAGCCGCGCAACAGGTTGGCGGCGACGAGCGACCGGTAGGGCGCGCTCCCGCGGTGGTCGGACATCGGCGTGAAGTCGTTCGCCATGGCCTTCGCGGCCAGCTCGACGGCCGCCTCGGTCCACGCCTGGCCCAGCAGCGCGGCCTCGGCGTGCGCGGCCCGCTTCGTGGTCGCGGCCATGCCTCCGAACGCGAGCCGGGCGCGCGTCACCACGTTGGCGGCGCTCACCTCGACGAGCATTCCGGCCGACACCGCGCTGATGTCGAGCTCTCGGCGCTTGCTCACCTTGTAGGCGGCCGCGCGCGTCGTCGGCGGGAGCGCCGGCACCTCGACGCCGATCAGCACCTCTTTGGGCTCGAGCGCCGTCTTGCGGTAGCCGGTGAAGAAGTCTTCGAGCGCCAGCCGCCGCTCGCCTCGTCGGGAGCGCAGCACCGCGGTGGCGCCCAGGCTGATCAGCACCGGCGGCAGATCGCCGATGGGCGAGGCCGTGCACAGGTTCCCGCCCACGGTGCCGCGGTGCTTGATCTGCCGCGCCGCGAAGTACCGCAGCATGCGGTGCACGGGCGGGAGCCGGGCGGCCGAGAAGTCTTCGAGCTCCGACAGGGTGGCGCCGCTGCCGAGCAGGTGCGTCGCGCCCTCGCGCAGGGTGTGCAGCTCGGACAGGCCCTCGAGCGAGATCAGCCTGGGAGGCACCTGGAAGCGCTTGGTGATCTCGAGCGACAGGTCAGTGCCGCCCACCACGAAGCGCGCGTCGGGGTGCTCGTCGAGCACGGCCCACAGCTCGTCGAAGGTGGTGGGCGTGACGAAGAGCTGGCCCTCGTCTTCGCGGTGAAACGCCATCGAGGTGGGCCTGGAGGCAGGCAGCGCGGCGACGAAGGCGTCCTTCGGGCAGGTGCCGGCGACGGCGGTGGCGGCGTCACGAATCGGCCGGTAGCCGGTGCAGCGGCAGAGGTTTCCGCAGAGCTGGTCGTCGAGCTGCCAGGGCTGCTTCAGGTCCTTCCGATACGTCGCCTCGAACAACGACATCACGATGCCGGGGGTGCAGTAGCCGCACTGGCTGCCGAGGGCGGCGGCCATGGCCTGCTGCGCCGGGTGGTACGCCTCGCCCTGCTTGAGCGCCTCGACGGTGACGACGTGCTTGCCCTGCACCATCGGCAGCAGCAGCAGGCAGGCGTTGACGGCGCGGTACGCAGGCGCGCCGTCGGGGCCGTTCTCGACGACCGCCACGGAGCACGCGCCGCAGTCACCCTCGGCGCAGCCCTCTTTGGTGCCGGTGAGCCCGCGCACGTCGCGCAGGTAGCGCAGGAGCGTGGTGGTGGGCGCGAGTCCCGACTCTTCGATCCACTGGCCGTTCAAGTTGAAGCGCAAGGTGTTCATCGGGGGCAGAGATTGGCCCAGCTGGGCCCGTCGGGCCATCGCGCTCTGGGGCCATGACGCACCAGCGCAGGGGCCGCCCTCAGGGCAGGGCGACCTCGGGGGTCAACACCGGCCCTGCGCGGGTCTGCACCACCGCCCGCACCGAGCGCCCGGCGTAGCCCGTCGTCTCGAGCGGCGCCTGGCGGGTGACGAAGCACTCCATGCTCGCGCCGCGGAGCGCCGGCGGCCCGGGCCGCTCACACCGCACCGAGCCGTCGGGCAGGGCGCGGCCCTGGGCGTCGACCAGCCGACCGCTCCCGAAGTCCTCCGCCACCAGGAGCACGCTCGTCATCGGCGCGGTCGCCCACGGCACCAGCTGCGGCACCGACGGCGCTTCGGCCGACGCAGCGCCGGGGGCGTCGACGCGCACCCGGTTCGACTCCACCACCCCGCCGTCCACCGCCACCTGGAGGAAGAGCCACCCGCGGCTCGTGGTGGTCTCGACCACGACCAGCCGCGCGCCGAACGGCTCACCCGGCGAGGCGCCACCCCACGCGAACGACGCCACCAGCCCCCCGGGGCCGATGACGGGCGGCTCTTCGACCCCCGGCACGCCGAAGACGCGCAGGGCGAGCCGGGTGCCGGTGCCCGACGCGTCCACCGACAACGGCAGCAGCAGCGGCCGCGCGTCCACCGGCGTGAAAGGCCCCACGCCGCACCCGCACGCCAGCACGACGACGAGCCCGAGGTGACGCACGCCGCGAGGGTACTACGGGGCCTGCGCTTGATGAGGGGCGCGGGCGCCACGCAGGGGCCTCGGGGCGGAGTTCCGCGCCCTCTCGGGCCCCGTCTGCGTGGACGTGAAGAGCCCCGGCCCTCCGAGAGGAGTCCGGGCCCTCACGCGACGAGTCAGCTCGTCACCTGGGCATGATGACGGTGTCGATGACGTGAATGACGCCGTTCGACGCGGCGATGTCGGTCTTGACGACGTTCGCTCCGTCGACCGTGACCTTGCCGTCCTTGAGGCCGACCGTGAACTCACGCCCCTCCACCGTCTTCACCTTGCTGCCGTCCTTCATCTTCACGACGTCGGCCGCCATCACCGAGCCACCAACCACGTGGTACGTCAGCACCGCGGTCAGCTTCTTCTTGTCCTTCAGCAGCGCGTCGAGGTCCTTCTTGGCGATCTTCGCGAAGGCCTCGTCCGTCGGCGCGAAGACGGTGAACGGCCCCTTTCCCTTCAGTGTCTCGATGAGGCCCGCCTCCTTGAGCGCAGCCGCGAGGGTGGTGAAGGAGCCCGCTGCGACGGCCGTGTCGACGAGGTCCTTCGTCGCCGCCGCGGGAGCCTCTTTCGCGGCCTCCGGCGCCTTCATGTCCTTCTTCTGGGCAAACGAAACCGACGCCACCGCGATGGTGGCAACGACGAGCAGCTTCTTCATGTGTGAATCTCCGGGTGAGGGGTTCGCTGCGACGCGCAGACCGCGCGGATGTAACCGCGCCGAATTTCCTCGCCACCCAACCTTCAACAAAGCCTGAACGTGGATGCCCTCCGAACTCCACGAGCACGCACCGCTCATGACGGGTGCGCTGGTCCCTTGAGGCGCGCCTGATCAGCGCGACGAAAGGAGGCGGTCGCGCTGCGAGGAGCCAGGCGCGCGGCCCCGGCGTCAACGCGCAGGGGTCGTAGCCGGTCCTCCGTCGGCCGGCGGCGGCGGCGTTGCGGAGCGCTGCACGCTGGGCGGAGCGCACGGCAGAGACGGGGGCGCCCAGTGGCAGGCGAGGAGACGGACCGCGAGCTCTCCCTTCAGCCAGGCGCTGTGTTCATCGTCGAGCAGGGGTCGCCTGCCTCCGACCGGCCGTGTTCGCTCGCCGACGCTGGAACGCCGCGCGTGTGATCGGCTCGAGCGCCTGCCGCCCTCACCCGCTTCGACGAGTGACACCACGCGCAAGTGCTCCTACGGTTCGCCTTCCGTGGAGAACCTCGGCTCACCGGTGTGGATCGGCCAGTACCGGCTCACCTCTCGCATCGCGACGGGCGGCATGGCCGAGGTGTACGTCGGCCGCCACATCGACGAGCAGGGCAACTTCGGCCCGATGGTGGCGGTGAAGAAGCTGCTGCCCCACCTGGTGAAGGACAGCTCCATCGTTCGCATGTTCTTGAACGAGGCGCGCATCACCGCGCAGATCAACCACCCCAACGTGGTGCGCATCTTCGAGCTCGGGCAGGTCAGCGGCGAGCCCTTCATCGCCATGGAGCTGCTCGAGGGCCGCACCTTCGCCGACCTGCGCGCGCGCGCAGCCGAAGACGGCAAACGAATGCCGCTGCCGGTCGCGCTGCGGGTGCTCTGCGAAGGCTGCCGGGGCCTGGGCGCCGCGCACGAGGCCAAAGACGAGGCCGGGCAGTCGCTCGCGCTGGTGCACCGCGACTTCACGCCCGACAACGTGCACGTCGGCGTCAACGGCGCGGTGAAGGTCATCGACTTCGGCATCGCCAAGACGGCGAACTGGGGCGCGGGCACCGAGCCGGGCACGCTCAAGGGCAAGTTCTTCTACATGTCGCCCGAGATGATCCTCGCCAAGCCCGTCGACCACCGCGCCGACATCTTCGCCGCGGGGGTGATGCTCTACGAGCAGATGTGCGGGCGGCGGCCCTTCACCGGCAACAGCATCGACGAAGTGGTGATGAAGATCGCCGAGGGCAAGCTGGCCCCGCCGTCGCAGTTCGACCCGTCGCTGCCGCGCGCGCTCGAGGCGGTCTGCCTCACCGCGCTCAACCGCAACCCCGACTCGCGCTTCCAGACGATGGGCGTCTTCATCGACGCGATGGAGATGGTGGGCGGCGAGGCGCAGCTGGCGACGAACGAAGAGGTGGCGGCCTACGTGAGCCAGCTCTTCCCGCAGACCGACAAGCACCGCGAGACGCTGCGCAGGGCCCGCGCGGCCGACCCGTCGGTGCCGGGCCTCAAGCCCGACGCGCTGGGGGCCTCGGCGCCCGAGGCGCTGCCCGAGCTCGAGTCCGACCCGGGCGTCACCGCGATGAACCCGATTCGCGCCGCGCGGCAGGCGGCGACCCAGATGTCGCCGGTGTTCGAGCCGCCGCAGAGCGGCGCGGCCATTCACGTTCCGGCGCTCCCGCCCGAGCCGTTGACGGGGAAGCTCCCCGCGCCGCAGCGGCCCCGCGCGAAGGCCCCCCTCCTGGTGGCGGTGGTGGGCCTGGTGCTGGTGGCGATCGCGGCGGCGGTGGTGCTGGGCGGCGGCGCCACCTCGGCCGAGGTGCTGCTCAAGCGCGCCGACGAGGCCAGCACGCCCGAGGCGAAGGGCCGGGCGCTGCTCGAGGTGAGCCGGGCGCCCGACGTCTCTGACGCGCAGCTGCAGCTGGCGGGCGAGAAGCTCGTCGAGGCGCAGCAGTGGGAGGTGGCCGACGAGGTGGCCGAGGCCTGGCTCAAGCGCAGCCCGGCGAACGTCGAGCCCCACCTGCTCAAGGCCCGCGCGTCGATGCACCTGCGCAAGGGCAAGCGCGCCGAGACCGAGGCGGCCGAGGCGATGGCGCTCGCGCCCGACGACGTGCGGCCCGACCTGTTGCTGGCCGAGCTGCGCGAGCTGCAGGGCGACCCCGGCGGCGCGCTCGAGGCGTGGACGAAGGCCGCGCGCAAGAAGCCGGCCGACCCCACCATCCTCTCTCGCCAGGGCTACTGGCTGTCGCAGTCGGGCCGGCTCGACGAGGCCGCCGAGGTGTTGACCCAGCTGCTCAAGCAGCGGTTCTCGGCCGAGGCCGCCGCCGAGCTGGGCTTCGTGAAGCTGCGCAAGAGCCAACACGACGAGGCCCTCAAGTGGTTGGGGCGCGCGGTGAAGGAGCAGCCCGACCTGATGGTGGCGCACTACTACCGCGCCTCGGCGCTGTACCAGCGGGGCGACGCCAGGAGCGCGCGGGCCGAGTACCTCGAGGCCGACCGGCTGGCCGGCCCCGACGTGCGCCCGCTGGTGGCGTTGTGCGAGCTCGAGGCGCAGCAGAAGACGACGACCGAGCTCGACGACGTGAAGCGGCGCCTGAAGGAGCGCTTCCCCCTCGAGGCCGACAAGCTCATCGCCTCGTGCGCCCCATGAGGCCCCGGCGCGTCATCTTGAACGCCGACGACTTCGGCTACGACCCGGCCGTCTCGCGCGGCATCGTCAAGGCGATGCGCGAGGGCGTGGTGTCGAGCACCACCATGATGGTGAACACCCCGCACAGCGAAGACGCGGCCGCGCTCGCCGACGGCCTGTCGGTGGGGCTGCACCTGAACCTCGCGCGCTGGCCGTCGCTGAGCCGCCCGGGCCACGCGTTCGTCGAGCGCGACGCGGGCACGCTCGAGGCCGCCTTCGTGGTGGCCGAGGTGCACGCGCAGCTCGAGCGGCTCGAGGCGCTGCTGGGGCGCGCGGCCACCCACGTCGACGTGCACAAGCACCTGCACCGCCACCCCGCGGTGCTCGAGGGGCTCGCGACGGTGGCGAAGGCGCGGGGCCTTTCGGTGCGCAGCATCGACGACGCCATGCGCCAGACGCTCAAGGCCCGCGGGGTGCGCACCAACGACGTCTTCCTCGGCGACGCCGGCGCCGAGCCCTGGTGGACGCCGCAGCAGCTGGCGCGCACCCTCGACACCCTGCCCAGCGTCGGCCTCATCGAGCTGATGTGCCACCCGGGCTTCACCCCGAGCGTGGTGACGAGCGGCTACGCGGCGCAGCGCGAGGTCGAGCTGGCGACCTTCTGCGCGCCCGAGGCCAGGGCCCTGCTCGAGGCCCGCGACGTTCAGCTCGAGCCCTGGAGCTAGCACGGTGCGCTCCTTCGACTTCGACTGTGGCGGCGCCGTCATTCGCGTCGAGGCGACCCTCGCCGACATGTCGAGGCCGCGGGTGCACCTGGGCGCGTTCTCGGTGCCGTCGGTCGAGCGGCCCGACCTCGTCATCACCCGCCACCCGGTCCTCCCGGAGCACGCGCCCGTCGCCGAGGGCCCGCTGGGCCGCTGCCGCTACCTGCTCGAGGGCGACCGGCTGGACGTCGAGGTGCCCGACGGCATGTTCCAGGGCGAGCTGGTGCTGCGGCTGGCCTGGTACCTGGTGGCCACGCGCCGCGGCGCGCTGCTGGTTCACGCGGCGGCCGTCACCGACGGGGCGCAGGTGCTGGTGGCCTCGGGCAAGAGCGGCGACGGCAAGTCCACCTTGTCGCGGCTGTGCCGGGAAGCGGGCCTTCAGTTGATGACCGATGAGATCGTGCAGCTCTACGGTGACGGCACGGTGGCCGGCACGCCCTTCCGCTCCGACGCCGACAA
Source organism: Myxococcus sp. (assembly GCA_014879945.1). GTDB lineage: Bacteria > Myxococcota > Myxococcia > Myxococcales > Myxococcaceae > Xiheimicrobium. The sequence continues at coordinate 22,132 of JACSRE010000195.1, read as the reverse complement.
CGTGGGCCAGCCGGGGCGGCTACCGGCGAGGCTCTTCGTCGCGCTCGAGAAGGCGCCCCACGAGGCGCTGGGGCCCCTGGCGCCCCTCGCCGCGGCACAGCTGGCCACCTCGCAGTGCTTCGACGGCGCGGTGTTCGCGCTGCCGCGCAGCGAGGTGAACCGCCGGGTGCTCACCTTCCTCTCGCAGGTGCGCCTGGGCACCCTGGCCTTCCGCAAGGACGTCGCGGTGGGCGCCTTCGTGCGCGAGGCGCTGCGCCTGCCCGCCCAGGGGTGACATCGCTGGCCGGCTGGTGCAGACCGGGCGCTCTCCATGCCTGTCGACTGGCTCAAAGGCGGCCTCAAGCTGCAGGGCGCGGCGTTGTGGTTCGACGCGCGCCGCCAGGCCGAGGTGAGCTTCGTCTCGCACGCGCACACCGACCACATCGCCCGCCACGCGCGCGCCATCGGCACCCGCGAGACGCTGACGCTGATGCAGCACCGCGTCGGCGCCATCGACGTCACCGTGCCGCTCGCCTACCGGCAGCCCTGGGCCCTCGGAGACCTCACCCTCGAGCTCTTCCCCGCGGGCCACGTGCTGGGCGCGGCGCAGGTGCGGGTGACGCGGCCCGACGGCCACCGCATCGTCTACACCGGTGACTTCAGCCCCGGCGCGTTCCTCACCGCCACGCGCGCCGAGGTGCCCGACTGCGACACGCTCATCATGGAGTCGACCTTCGGCCACCCGAAGTACCGCTTCCCGCCGCGGGAGCAGGTCTACGACGAGGTGGCGGCGTGGTGCCGGCGACACCTCCTTCAAGGGGTGCGGCCGGTGCTGCTGGCCTACTCGCTGGGAAAGAGCCAGGAGTCGATTCAGCAGCTCGCCGCGCGCGGCCTCAAGGTGGCGGCGCACGAGTCGATTCACGCCATCTCGGCGCTCTACGCCGACCTCGGCGTGCCCATCGACGCGCGGCGCTTCGAGGGCACCTTCGAAGCGGGAGAGGTCGGCCTCTTCCCGCCCTTCAAGAAGCACCGGCCGCGCGACGTGGGGCCGGTGGCCACCGCGGTGCTGACGGGCTGGGCGCTCGAGGCGTGGGGCGCCAGGCGCGCCGGCGCCGACGTGGCCTTCCCCGTCTCGGACCACGCCGACTACCCCTCGCTGGTGGCCTTCGCGCGGGCCTCGGGCGCGCGCGAGGTCATCACCTTGTTCGGGTTCGCCGACGAGCTGGCGGCTGGGCTGCGTAGAGAGGGCCTGTTCGCCCGCGCCGTCACCGAGACGCTGCAGCTCGACCTCTTCGGGCAGGCCGCCGCGCCACGCCCTCGCCGCTCGCGCCGACGCTGAACGGCTACCTGCTGGCGCCCTTCTGGCCTATGGCCCTCTCGTTCGATTCCCCGAAGGAGCCGCCCGTCATGGCCGAGACCTCGAAGTCGCTGCGTCAGGTGCTGCTGGGAACGGTGCCGTCGCTCGTCGTCACCCGCGCGGCGCTCGACGGGGCCGACGGCCTGGTTCTCGACGCCGACCTGCTCGACGCCGCCGGCTTCCTCGAGCACGAGAAGGTCGACCTGCTCGACGTCACCAACGGGGCGCGCCTCGCCGCGCCGGTGACGGCCGCGCCCCGGGCCTCGGGCGAGGTGGCGGTGTCAGGCGCCGTCGCCCAGCTGGTGCGGCCGGGCGACCTGGTGACGCTCTCGTCCTTCGGGTGGATGAAGGAGAAGCAGGCGAAGAAGCACCAGCCGCAGCGCGTGGTGACCGACGCGCAGAACCGGGCGGTCGGCGCCGCGGCACCGGCCGACGCCGCAGCAGCGGTGAAACCGCCAAGCCCGAAGCGCGCGAAGAAGAAGCAGAAGGCCGGGCGCAGTCCCGCGGCTGGCTAGATCCTGAAGCCCAGGAAGAGCCGCACGCTCAGGCCCGAGATGCTCCAACCCGAGTACTCGTCACGCCAGCGGAAGTCGACGTTCGAGTTGGGCGGCGTCACCGTGACGACGTCGTTGTAGCGGCCCGCCGCGTACTTCAGCGACGCCTCGGCCCCGACGAAGACGCGCTCGGTGAAGAAGTAGGAGCCGCCCGCGCCCAGGCCGACGCCGGGCCCCACGCCGGTGCTGGTCGCGCTCACCATCACGCCCTGGTACTGCCCGGCGAAGCCCATCGACGACACCACCAGGCCCGCGAACACCACGCCGTAGACGTCGACCTTCTGCAGGGCGTTGCCCGACTTCGCCGGCAGCTCGAGGTGGTAGCTCAGGCGGGCCTGGGGGAAGAAGTTGCGCGCGCCGTAGGAGCCGTTGAGCAGCCCGCCGATGAGCAGACACACCGTGCCGCAGAAGCCGACGTCGAGGCCCGCGCCCACCGCCAGCACGCCCGGGCCCAGCTTCACGATGCCGAGGTCGGCGTTGACGCCCAGGTTCACGTAGGCGAGCAGAATGTCGGTGTCGACGGTGAAGCGGGCGTCGGCGCGCATGGGCCCGAGCACCTTCGTCGTCTCGGCCGGCGCCTCGATGACGCCGCCGCCGGGCTCACTCGAGACGGCCTGCGCAGACACCACTCCACCTGCCAGCATGACGGCGAACGCCAGGGCTCTCATGAGGCCTCCGAGAAAGACGGGGACTGCGTCACGCGGGCTGCGGCTCGCCACCAGCCATCGCCTCGACGTGCGCGGTGGCTTCGGCGAGGTAGGCGAGGCGGCGCATGCGCACCTCGTCGGGCAGCCCGGCGAAGGCCTCGAAGGCCTCTTTGAGGACGGCGCGGTTGCCGTTCGAGGCGACGTGCGCGAGGTCCTGCGAGGGCTCCTGGGAGTCGACCGCCTCTTCCCAGTTGTTGTCGGGCGCGAAGCCGGCCTCGAGCAGCGAGGTGAAGAGCTGCACGGCCGCCAGGCGCACGCGCAGCTCGCCGATGTGCTCCATGCCCTCGGCGGTGGCCCGCAGCTCGAGCATGGCGCCGGTGATGCGGGGGTCGACGTCACCGGTGGCGTCTTCCACCTCCATCGCGGCGCTCAGGTCGTTGGCGAGGGTGGCGAGGGCAGCGTCAGACGGCGTGGGCTCGACGCCCACTTCCCGCATGTACATGACGGCGATGGCGGTGTCGGCGGCGCCCGCGGCGATGGCCTCTTTCGCCTTCTCGAGGGCCTGCATGTCGGGCACCGGGCGGCGGCCCTCGAGGCGCGTCTTCACGGCCTCGCGGTACAGGTGCTCGAGGCTGACGCCGGGGGCCATGCGCACCGGCAGCGGCGGGCGCAGGCCGGGCACGTCGAGCACCCAGGGCGGCGGGTTGGCGACGTGCTTGAGCCCGCGGAACAGGAGCGTGCCGGGCGGGTCGGTGGGGCGGAACGGCGGCAGGTCGCTGTCTTCCGGCCCCTGCGACTGGGCGGCCATCGCGGCGGCGCGCTGCTCACGGGTGAAACTGGTGATGCCGACGGCGGGCGGGGGCGGCGGCGGCGGCGCCATCTCGCCGTTGAGGCCCACCACGCGGTCCATGTCGCAGTCGTCGAACTCGAGCTCCTCGAGGCCCTTGGCGCCGGTGAAGTCACAGCGCAGCAGCTTGAGCTTCTCGAAGGTCGCGCCCTCGAGGTTGGCCCCGCGGAAGTCGCAGTCCTGCAGGCGGCCGCCGTGGAAGTAGCTGTTCGAGAGGTCGGCCTCTTTGAAGGTCACCTTCGACAGATCGCACTTCTCCCACTCCGAGCCGATGAGCGTCAGGCCCGAGAGGTCGGCGTTGGCCGAGAAGAGCTGGGGGAACGTGGCGCCGGTGTGGTCGAGCGCGACCTTGCCGTCCCGCCGGAGCTGGTTCCACTGCTTGCTGCCATTCTTCAGGAGGTCTTCGATGGTCGGCTGCTTGGGCATGACGGGGCCGCTTCTACATGGTCGCGCGAAACCCACGAATGGTTTTTGAAGGCTGATTGGGCGTCGACTCGGGCGCGCAGGGGCAATAGACGCGACCCCCACGATGCTCGAGTTCCGCATCAGCGAGGACGACAACGGCCTGCGGCTCGACAAGTTCCTCAAGCGGACTCTGCCGAACGTGCCGACGTCGCACCTGTTCAAGATGATTCGGGTGAAGAAGGTGCGCGTCAACGGCAAGCGCGCCAAGCCCGAGCAGCACCTCGCCAAGGACGACGTCATCTCGATTCGGGGCGACGAGTCCACCCTGCGCACGGAGCGCGAGCGCACCGCCCCGCCGCCGCCGAAGGTCGACCTCGACGACCTCACCGTGCTGCACGAGGACGACTGGGTGGTGGTCATCGACAAGCCCTCGGGCATGGCGGTGCACACCGGCAGCGGCATCACCGGCGGCACCGTCGTCGACCTGGTGCGCGCGTACCTGGGCGCGAAGGCGACGCGAAACGGCTTCAGCGCCAGCCCCGCCCACCGCATCGACCGCGAGACCAGCGGCGTGCTGGTGGTGGCCAAGCGCCGGCCCGCGATGGTGCACTTCACCGACGTCTTCACCCGGCACCTCGCGAAGAAGCAGTACCTGGTGCTGGTGAAGGGCAAGCTGCCGCAGACCTCGGGGCTCATCGACCTGCCGCTGTCGGAGCACCAGCAGACCGCCGAGTCGCGCGCCCGCCGCGGCGTCAACATGCAAGAGGCCCGCACCCGCTACACCGTGCTCGCGCAGACGGCCCAGGTGGCCTTCGTCAGCTGCACGATTGAGACTGGCCGCACGCACCAGATTCGGCGACATTTCGCGGCCATCGGGCACCCGGTGGCGGGCGACCCGAAGCATGGCGACTTCCCGTTCAACCGCGACGTCAAGGCGAGGTGGGGCCTCGACCGCTTGTTCCTCCACTCCACCCGGCTCGAGTTCCCGCACCCCGACACCAAAGAGCGCATGGTGATTGCAGCGCCGCTCCCCGCGGGCCTCGCCGAGGTGCTCAACCGCGCGGGCGTGGTGATTCCTCCCTCGGTGCAGGTGGCCGGGGCGCGGGCTGAAGGACACGCGGGCAAGCCCCCGCGTGGTGGGAAGAAGACACCGAAGCACGACGCAGACGACGACGCCGACGAGACCGGGGAGGCCTGATGCAGAAGAAGACGAGCGACGAGGCCCCCGACTCCCCGGCGAGCGTGAAAGGAAAGCTGGTGCTGGTCGACGTCCCGAAGGCGCGCTGGTGGAAGCTTCCGTTCAAGTTCCTGGGCTGGGTGACCCTCACGGGCCTCACCGCGGCCGTGATGGGCTACGGCTTCGTGGTGTGGAAGTACTCCGACGGGCTGCCTGACTTCCCCAGGCCCGAGGAGTACCGCCCGCCCATCCTCTCCGAGGTGTACACGCAAGACGCGGTGCTCGCGGGCGAGTTCTACAACGAGCGCCGCAAGGTGGTGCCGTACGAGCGCATTCCCAAGCGCCTGGTGCAGGCCTTCATCGCCGCCGAAGACGCCGACTTCTTCGACCACTTCGGCATCGACGTCTTCGGCACCAGCCGCGCGGTGTTCAAGACGGTGACCAAGAAGCTGACCGGCGCCGGCAAGGTGCAGGGCGGCTCCACGCTCACCCAGCAGACCGCCAAGGCGGTGCTCATCTCGACCGAGGGCTACAAGGAGTCGACCGCCAAGACCATCAAGCGGAAGATCCGCGAGGCCCTGCTCGCCCGCCGGCTCGAGCGCGAGCTGACCAAGGAGCAGATCCTCTACCTCTACCTGAACAACGTCTACCTCGGGCACCACAGCTACGGGGTGCAGTCGGCGGCCGAGAACTACTACCGCAAGGACGTCAAGGACCTCACGCTCGCCGAGATGGCGCTGCTGGCGGGCCTGCCGCAGGCGCCGTCGGCGTTCTCGCCCTTCACCCAGCCCGAGAAGGCCCGCAAGCGCCGGCAGTACGTGCTGGGGCAGATGCTGCAGAAGGGCATGATCACGAAGGTCGAGCACGACGAGGCCTCGAAGACCGAGGTGAGCGTGTTCAACGTCGAAGACGTCTTCCACGAGTTCGCGCCCTACTTCACCGAAGAGGTGCGCCGCGACGTGGTGAACCGCTACGGCAACCCGGCCCTGCTCAACGACGGGCTCAAGGTCTTCACCACCATGGAGTCGGAGAAGCAGCGCGCCGCCCAGGACTCGGTGCTGTGGGGGCTGCTCGCTGTGGACAAGCGCCAGGGCTACCGCGGCGCCCTCGGCAACCTCGCCACCGAGAAGGAGCGCGCCGCGTTCCTCGCGAAGGCCGACAAGGCCATGGGTGACGAGGTCATCACGCCGGGCCGCTCGTACGTGGCGCTGGTCTCGAGCATCGCCAGCAACGGCGCGTCGGCCGAGGTGCGCATCGGCAAGCAGAAGGCGCTGCTCCCCGCCCTGGGAATGCGCTGGGCCCGCCCGCTCAACGCCGAGAAGTACTACCCCAGCGTGCTCATCAACTCGGTCAAGGACGCGCTGAAAGAGAACGACCTCATCGTGGTGCGCGCGGTGGCCGACGTGAAGGGCCTCACCGACGACGGCGAGACGCGCAACGACGCCATGGCCAAAGAGGTGCCCACCGACCTGCCGCTGGTGCGCCTGGAGCAGGAGCCCGAGCTGCAGTCGGCCCTCGCCAGCATCGACCCGCAGCGCCAGTACCTGGTGGCGATGGTGGGCGGCTACGACTTCGACGCCAACGAGTTCAACCGCGCCTTCCAGGCCTGCCGCCAGCCCGGCTCGTCGTTCAAGCCCATCGTCTACGCCACCGCCTTCGAGAAGCTCCAGTGGACGCAGGGCACCGTGCTGGTGGACAGCCCCATCGTCTACGACGACCCCGAGAACCAGAACCGGTGGAAGCCGGCCAACTACGACGAGGACTTCAAGGGTGAGGTGCTCATTCGCACCGCGCTGGTGAACTCGATGAACCTGCCGGCCATCAAGACCTTCATCGAGATCGCCCGCAAGCTGGGCAACAAGAACGAGAAGGTCGGCATCGAGGCCTTCGCCGACTTCATCCGCACCCTCGGCATCTCGAACCACGCCGACACCGACGGCGACGGCGTGGTCGACTCGCCGGTGAACCACAACTACTCCACCGCGCTCGGCTCGACCTGCATGTTCCCCCTCGAGCTGGTGAACGTGTACGCCACCATCAACCGGCTCGGCGCGAAGAAGCCGACGTACTTCATTCGCAAGATCGAAGACCGCTTCGGCCGCACGGTGGAGGACCACACCGCGTGGGACGACCCGTGGGCCTCGCTGCAAGACCGGGTGGCCGCGGGCTACGCGCGCCTCGAGGAGCCGGGCGAGCAGGTCTTCTCACCCGAGACGGCCTTCCTCGTGACCGACCTGATGCGCGGCGTGGTGCGCGAGGGCACCGGCGCCGCCGCCTCGCGCCTGGGCAAGCCGGCCGCCGGCAAGACGGGCACCACCAACGACTCCTTCGACGCCTGGTTCACCGCCTTCACCCGCGACCTCGTGACGACCGCGTGGGTGGGCTACGACCTGAACAAGCACCCGCTGGGCCGCTACGAGACCGGTGGCCGCGCGGCGCTCCCCATCTGGCTGGCCTACATGACGCGCGCGCTGCAGGGCCGCAACCAGCCCGAGTTCGACCCGCCCCCACGCCTCGACCTCGTTCGCCGCCGCGTCGACAAGCGCACCGGCAAGCTCGCCAACGGCAAGGGCACCATCGACCTCTGGTTCAAGCGCGGCACCGAGCCCGAAGACCGTGAGCCCGAGGCCGGCGCGGTGGGCACCGAGCAGTTCATGATGACCCCGTAGCCGGGTCGTCGACGCCCCAGCCAGGCCTGCCGACCCGGAGGGCGAGCGCCCGCCTCCACGGAGGGCCGCGCCGCACGCGCCTTGCACCACGCGGAGGCGTGTACTCCGAGCGCGCGGCGAACCCGAACTACGGCAAGGGCACCCACACCATCGACGACGATGGGCCCACCATCGAAGGCGAAGAGGCCCGGGTGAAGGAGTGGCTGGCCGGCTTCCTGGCGCGCCCCACGGTGGAGCTGCCCCGCCTGCCCACCGTGGCCACCGAGATCCTCGACCTCTCGCGAAGGCCCAACGCCCGCATCGAAGAGCTCGCCTCGCTGCTGGAGCGCGAGCCCCTGCTGGCGGCCAAGGTGCTCAAGCTGGCCAACTCGTCGCTCTACGGCGCGCCGGTCGCGGTCGCGACGCTCAAGCAGGCGCTCATTCGCATGGGCCTGAGCGTGGTGCGCGACGTGGTGATGGAGGCGGCGATGCAGATGACGGTGATTCGCGCCGAGGGGTTCAACGACACCCTCGAGGCCGTGCGCCGCCACTCGACGGCCGTGGCCTGGGTCAGCCGCTTCATCGCGCGCAACACCTCCATCGACGCCGAGAACGCGTTCCTCGTGGGGCTGCTCCACGACCTCGGCGTCTCGGTCGGCCTCATCGCCGTCGCCGAGTGGCTGAAGAAGAACAAGCAGCCGCAGCGCCTGCGGCCCGAGCACTGGCTGGCGGTCGAGCGCCTGCACGAGCAGATCGGCGCCCAGCTGCTCGAGTCGTGGAAGCTGCCCCCCTCGCTGGTGCTGGTGGTTCGAAACCACCACCAGCTGATGATCGGCGGCCACCCGCACCCCTCGGTGGCGATTCACCTCGTCGCCGAGCACCTCACCGCCAACGCCGGCTGGGGCGTCACGCCGACGGTCTACCGCACGGCCGATGACCTCCCGGTGGTGTCAGGCGTCGCGCCGGTGGGCGACCACGAGCGCGATCTGGCGCTGAGCGCGGTGAACCTCACGATGCGTCACTACGAGCAGCTGGCGAAGGACACCCGGCCGGTGCTCGAGTCGCTGGCGGGGCAGTTCCAGAAGAAGGCCGCCTGAAAACTCGTGGCGGGCCCGCGCTGGTGGTCCACTCCTGAAGCGTCCGCGCGTCGCGGGCCTCGAAGGAGCTGCCCGATGTTGACGTTCGTGCTCGCCTTGTCGCTGACCGTCGACCCTTCGGCGAGCCCCCCGCCAGACGAGGCCGCCGCCGAGGCCGAAGCCCCGGCGCCCGAGGTCGCGAAGGACCAGCCCGAGGGCTTCTCTCGTCGGCGCGCGAACGCGGTGATGTTCGCCGCCGGCGCCACCCTGCTGGGCGTGGGCGCCGCGCTCGGCGCCTGGATCGACCGTAAGGGCACCTTCGGCCGCGTCTGCGCCGTCACCGCCGGCGCGCTCGGCCTCGGCCTGCTCGCGGCCGGCGTCGGCGGCCTCGTCACCAGGCTGATTCACGACGCCACGCCCCCGCCGAAAGACCCACTCGAGGCCGGCCTGCGGGCCGTCGCCTCGGCCGTCGCCCAGGGCCTGGTCATGCTCATCGCCGGCGTCGCGGGCATGGTCGCGGGCGGGCTGATCGCGGGCTTCACCACCACGCCGCCCGGCGTGCAGCGCGGCGTCGTCGGCGTCAGCGCCGGCGCGCTCACCGCGGTGATGGGCGCGACGGTGCTGATCGCCGCCTGGTAGCTCGCCATCCGGAGGCCACGGCGTGCTCGCGGCCACGGCGGCGGTGTTCTCCTCGCGCTCGAGGCCCCACAGCGGCCGCGCGGCGCCGCCTCAGGGCTTGCGCAGCCTGCTGGCCGCGACGCCCGCCGCGAGCGACGACGCCATCATCGGGAACCCCACCACCAGCATCACCACCGCGAGCTCCTCGGCGACGAAGGTCAGCAGCACGCTCACCACCGGCACCAGCGCCCCCGCGAGGGCCAGCGCCCACAGCCGGCCGCGCGCCGTGGGCGCGTTCGCCTGCGCGGCCCGGGTCGCGGCGAGCGTCGCCAGCGCGTGAGCGCCCATGCCGGCGAACGGCGCGAACCCCATCAGCGCCCAGCTGTTCGCCAGCGAGGTGAGGCCAACGCTGGCGAGCCCGAAGGCCAGGAGCGAGCCGTGGAGGAGCGCCGAGAGGCTCGAGAGCACGAGCGAGAGCGTCAGCCAGCCGTCGGAGCGCCCCGGCACGTTCTCGCGAACGAAGGCCAGGTCTTCGGCCGAGAGCTCGAGCGCCCAAGGGTAGCCCAGCTCCGACCACGCCCAGAGCACGGCCGCGCGACAGGGCCAGCCTCGCTCGTCGGCGATGCCGCGCAGCCACGACAGCTCGGACACCTCGCGCAGAAGGTCGCGCGTCGGGGCCGACGGGTGCCTGGCCAGCGCGACCGCGGCCTCGTTGAAGTCGGTGGCGACCACCTGATCGTGGGGGCTGCGCTGAAGGTCGCTCAGCAGCCTGAGCGCCCGGGCCCTCTGGGGCGCGCCGGGCTCGCCCTCGACGTCCACCACGTGCTGGTCGCCCTCGAGGCGCTGCTGCTCCACCCGCGGGAGGCTGGCACGAGTCGTCACCGCGGTCGAACCCGTCAGGCGACCCGGTATTTCCCCTCGAGGCCGATCACCCGGTGCTCGGCCACCAGCTTGGCGAGGATGGCGACGGTGTTGCGCTCGGCGATGGGCCAGATGAAGGCGCCGACGTCGTCGTAGGCGCGCGGCACCAGCGCGTCGAGGCCGACCGGCAGCGCGAACGAGCCGAGCGCCTCGAGCACCTTCGCCTCCCGCCAGGCGCGGTGCGTCAGGTACTCCTCGAGCCTGGCCACGCCGTGCGCCAGCACCGGCCCGTGCGCCGGGTAGAGCGCGCCCAGGGGCAGCTCCCGCAGCCGCTCCAGCTGTCGCAGGTAGACGGCCATGTCGCCCTCGGGCGGGTCGATGACGATGGTGCTGACGGTCGAGACCATGTCGCCGACGATGCCCGCGCTGGAGCGCTCGTCGACGAGGCACAGGTGGCCGCTGGCGTGCCCCGGCGTGTGCAGCACCCGCCAGCGCATCGGCAGCGGGCCGTCGAGCGCGAGCACCTCGCCGTCGTTCAGCAGGCGTGACACCGGCACGGGCGCCCGGTCAGCGGTCAGCGCGTGCGCCCAGACCGGCAGGCCCAGCTGCGCCGAGAGGTACTTCACGCCGCCGACGTGGTCGCCGTGGTGGTGCGTCAGCACGATGGCCTGCGGCGCGCAGCCCTCGGCCATCAGCTCCCTCACCACCGTCACCAGCTTCTCGCACTCCGCGTCGTCCGGCGCGCCGGGGTCGACCAGGAGCAGCTCCTTCGTCCCCAGCACGTAGGCGTTGGTGTGGGTGGCCGGCGGGAGCGTCGGCGTCAGCAGCGGCACCACGTGCACGCCGCGCTGAAACTCGAGGTGCCTGGCGATGAAGTCGTCACAGAAGGGCGGCGCCGAGAGCTCGGCCGCGGCCGCGGCGACCGAAGAGAAGCGGGACATCACCCGGAGCGCGTGGAGGTTGGGCGGGTGCAACAGCGCCGTGCCCGCCGCCCAGCGCTCCAGCGCCGCCTCGGGGCGAACCCACTCGCCCGAGGTGAGCTCGCCCGGCCAGACGCTCGCCTGCTGCCCGGCCGGCGCCTCGGCGAGGAAGAAGCGCGCGTCGAAGCGGTGCTGCAGGTACGGCGGCGTCACCCAGCGACCGGCCTCGACGAAGTCGGCGGCGTGAACGACGAGCCCGTGGGCCTCGAGCATCGCGCCGAAGCCGCCGCCCGTCAGCACCCGGGTGCGCAGCCCATCGAGCGTCGGCTGCGACATCGAGGGCCCGCGCGCCAGCAGCAGGCCCGTCTCTTCGAAGAGCTCGCGCGCCGCGGTGACGAGGCGCTGCGCCTCGAGGCCCGTGGCGCCCTCGACCGGCACCTGGGCGTCGGCCGCGTCGACCTTGCCGCCGGGGAACGCGAAGAACCCGCCCGCGAACGAGAGCCGCTGCTCGCGTTCGAGCCAGAAGACCTCGACCCCGTCGCTGGCCCGGCGGAAGACGATGACGGCCGAGGCCTCGCGCGGCGGCTTCGCGGGCGGCGGCGGCGGGAGCCCCGCGATGGCCTCACTCATCACTCAACCTCGCCGCGCCGGTGAGCTTCGCGACGATGGGCTTGCCCAGGTCGACCTGCTCGGGGCGCACGAAGATGCGCGACAGCTTCACCGCGCCCGCGAAGCGTTGGTACAGCGGCGTGTAGGCCGACACCTCGGTGAGGCGGCCCGAGGCCGAGTCCGAGACGAACAGCGAGGGCGTCTCGCCCTCGTCGGTGTAGCGCGACAGCACGCCGCGGGACTCGAGGGTGAAGTGCTCGACGCCGGCCTCGGTGAGGGCCTTCGAGATGTCGGCCAGGTCGTAGTCGGTGTCGCGCTCGGTGAACTGCGCCACGCGGCGGTAGGCGTTGCGGGTGACGATGCGCTGGGCCCACTCGTTCTTCGAGCGGCGCAGCGTCGTCCACAAGGCGACGTCGTCGCAGAAGAGGAAGGCCTCGGGGTCGGCGGGCACCTCGAACTCGCCCGGCGCCTGTTGGTAGTAGCGCTTGAGCATCCAGTCGTAGCTGACCGAGGTGTGGTGGTAATAGACCGAGAGGAACATGTGGTAGCGGCTCAAGAGGAAGTCTTCGAAGGCGAAGACGGCCGCCTTCGAGAGCGCCAGCACCGCGCGGCCGTCCCGCTCGGCGCACCGCAGGTTCTGCAGAATCCACTCGACGTCGAACCGGCCGTAGTTGACGCCCGTGTAGAACGAGTCGCGCTGCAGGTAGTCCATGCGGTCGGCGTCGAGCTCTCCCGACACCAGGGCGCGCAAGAGCGGCGTCCAGTCGAGGCCCCCGTCGCGAAAGCCGTCGGCCCCGGGCGGCAGCCTGCCGATGACGAGGCCCGCGATGAGCGCCGGGGTGATGCCGTAGCGCGCGTAGGTCTTCGCGATGATGGGCGTCAGCGAGCTGTCGAGCAGCAGCTTCGCGGTGAAGTCCTCGTGCGAGGCCTGGCCCTCGTCGTCGCCCGTCCACGCGGGCAGCCCCAGCAGGGGGCGCCTGGGCGCGATGGCCTCGGAGGCGTGCGACAAGGGCATGTGGCCGAGGTCGTGGCAGAGCACCGCCAGGCGCACCGCGGCGCGGAAGCGCTCCCTGGCCCCTTCGCTCAACGTCGCGCGGCTGGCGACGGCGTCGAAGAGGCGTGAGGCGACGTGCATCGCGCCGAGCGAGTGGGCGTGGCGGGTGTGGGTGGCCCCTGGGAAGGCGAGGTCGCCGAAGCCGAGCTGCCGCACGTGGCGCAGCCGCTGAAAGAAGCGGCTGTCGACGATGGGCTTCTCGTCGTCAGACACCGTGAGGGTGCCGTGAATCGGGTCTCGAATTCGCACGAGGTGGAGCGATAGCAGCAACGCCCCACTGCGGTCGCGTGCGGCCGAGCCACTCCCGTCGCCCTTTCGCTTCCGACGCGTCGAGCGCGTGTGCTACTGAAGTCTCAATCGATGCTCGTCACGATTCTGCACAACCACGATCACGCGCTCCTCGAAGATGACCCAGGCCGCGAGGCCCGCGCCGACGTGGTGAACGTCGCGGCCGCCATGGCCGAGGCGCTGCGCGGAGGCCGCCGCCGCGTGGTGGTCAAGCCCGTCGACGACGTCACCTCTTTGGCCGACGTGCTCACCACCCAGCCCGACGTGGTGGTGAACCTCTGCGAGTCGCTCGGCGCCGACAGCCGCGGCGAGTCGCTGGTGCCGGCGATGCTCGAGCTCGCCAACGTGTGCTTCACCGGCAGCTCGTCGTTGTCGCTCGCGCTCTCGCTCCACAAGAACAAGGCGAAAGAGATTCTGCGCGCCCGCGGCGTGCCCACGCCCGCGTCGGTCGTCGTGCAGCGCGTCGAGGAGCTGATCGGCGTCGAGCTGCCCTTCCCGCTCATCGTCAAGCCGTCGCGCGAAGACGCGTCGGTGGGCATCGAGTTCGACTCGGTGGTGCACGACCGCCCCAGCCTGGGGAAGATCGTCACCCGCGTGCTGCGCACCTTCCGCCAGCCGGTGTTGATCGAGCAGTACATCGACGGCCGCGAGATCTACGTGCCGCTGCTGGGCAACTCGGGCCGCCGGCCGCTGCCGCTCACCGAGATTCAGTTCGGCGCCGCCTTCGCCAACAAGCCCCGCATCGTCTCGTACGGCGCCAAGTGGGACACCGACTCGCCGGAGTGGATCGACAGCCCCGCGCGCATCGTCGAGCTCTCGCCCGCGGTCACCAGGCGCTGCGTCGAGGTCGCGCTGGCGGCGTTCGAGGCGCTCGAGTGTCGCGACTACGGCCGCATCGACCTCCGGCTCGACTCACGCAACGAGCCGTGGGTCATCGACATCAACCCCAACTGCGACCTGCACCCGCAGGCCGGGTTCTCTCGCGCGGCGTCGGCTGCCGGTCTCTCGTACAGCGATCTCGCGCTCCACCTCATCGAGCTTGCCCAGGAACGTCACCATGGAAATCAGACCCGTCGTCTCACAGGACCGGACGCAGCTCGAAGGCCTGCTGCGCCGCATCGAGACGTTCACGGCGGACGAGGTGGACTGCGCGCTCGAGCTGATCGACGGCGCTAGCCAGCCCGGCAACAAGGACTACCAGGTGCTGGTCGCCGCCCGCGAAGGCAAGATCGTCGGCTACGTCTGCTACGGCCCGACGCCGATGACCGACGGCACCTTCGACCTCTACTGGATCGCGTCTGACCCGCTGGTGCGCGGGCAGGGCGTGGGCGCCGCGCTGGTGAGCGCGATGGAGGGCGACATTCGCCGCCGCAAGGGCCGCCTGATTCGCGTCGAGACCAGCGCGATGGAGGCGTACGGCCCCACGCGCGGCTTCTACGCCGCCATGCAGTACAAGGAGGAGTCGCGCTTCCGCGACTTCTACAAGCCCGGCGAAGACCTCGTGGTGCTCGCCAAGCGGCTGTGAATTCGACCTGAGGCTCACCGTCTGGCCAGCCATGGCCGTCGTCGTCAGCCCGGGCGCCTGTTCACCTCGTGGTAGCGTGCGCGGCCTCATGCGCCGCTCGCTCTCGTTCGCCCTCCTCGCGCTCTGCGCCTTCACGACGCTCGCCTTCGCCGAGAAGAGCGCGCCGCTGTCTGACGCCGTCACCGCGCAGCGCCCGAAAGAGGGCGAGTACTTCGGCGTGTACCTCTCGAACCAGAAGGTCGGGTGGATGTTCACCCTCGTCAGCCGGAACGCCGCGGGCGATCAGGTCACCAGCCTCAACGAGCTGCACTTCAAGGCGAAGGTCGGCACCCGCGTCAGCGAGCGGGTGATGAAAGAGACCAAGGTCTTCGAGGCCAGGCCCAACGGCAAGCTGCTGGCGCTGCGCCTCGAGCAGCGGGGCGACGGCGGCGACCAGACGCTCGACGGCCTCGTCACCAAAGAGGGCCTCAAGATCACCCGCACCCGGCCGGGCATGAAGGACGAGGCGCTGCTGCTGCCCGCCCCGAGAGAGGTCGTCGAAGACGCCGACCAGGCGCGCGTGGCGCTCAAACGAAACGCCCCCGTCGCTGGCGTCATCACCGACACCACCGACCTCAAGCAGTACGACGTGCGCACCACCGTCGGCGACGTCGAGTCGCGGGTGATTCGCGGCGTGAAGGTGAAGCTCAAGAAGGCCATCACCATCAGCGAGAAAGAGAAGGTGCCGACCGAGGCCTTCGTGGACGAGCAGGGCCGCATGCTCGAGGTGCGCTTCGGGCCGACCATGATGGCGATGATGGAGCCGGAGGATCAAGCCAAACGCATCGACCTCGTCGAGGTGTTCGGGCTCACCCGCATCAAGCTGCCGAAGCCGCCGCCGCCCGAGGTCCGCCAGATTCCGGGCTCGATGACGATGGTGATGAGCGGCCTGCCCGAGCGGTTTCAGGAGCAGACCTACCGCCAGAGCTACGAGAAGCTCGACGACAAGCGCGTCGTGGTGAAGCTGACCGCCGCGCCGCCGAAGCTGAGGCAGGTGCGCCCGCTGGCCGACCCCAACGGCGGCAAGAACCTCGAGAGCGACATCATCGTCGAGGCGAAGGCGCCCGAGATCGTCAAGCAGGCCAGGGCCATCGTCGGCAACGAGAAGGACGCCTACGCGGCCGCGAAGAAGATCGGCAAGTGGGTGAACGAGCGCCTGGTGAAGGACTACGGCGCGTCGTCCGATCGCGCGACCGACGTGCTCAAGACGCTGCGCGGCGACTGCACCGAGCACTCGCTGCTGACGGTGGCGTTGCTGCGCGCCGCCGGCATTCCCGCCCGGCGCGTCGACGGCGTGGTGTACCTGATGAACGAAGACCAGGTGCCGGCGCTGTACTGGCACGAGTGGGTCGAGGCCTTCGTCGGCGAGTGGACGCAGCTCGACCCGACGTTCGGCCAGGACGTCGCCGACGCCACCCACTTCAAGGTGGGCGAAGAGGGCAGCGCCGAGATCACCCCGCTCATCGGCAGCCTCGTCGTGCACGAGGTGCGCTGAACGCGCCATGCCCGGCCGCCTGGGTCGCTACGAGCTGGTGCGGCGCCTGGGCCACGGCGGCATGGGCGAGGTCTTCCTCGCGCGCGTCGCCGGGTCCTCGTCCCCTCAGGTGGTGCTCAAGCGGCTGCTCCCGCACCTCGCGCACGACCGTGAGCTCGGCCGCCTGTTCCTCAACGAGGCCGGCGTCGCCGCGCGGCTGGTGCACCCCAACGTCTCGCGCGTGCTCGAGCTCGGCGAGGCCGACGGCGTCTTCTTCTTCACCATGGAGTTCGTGGAGGGCAGCGACCTCAAGGCCCTGGGCGCGGTGCCCCTCGAGTCGGCGGTGCGCATCGTCGCCGACGCGGCGACGGCGCTCCACGCGGCGCAGACCTCGACCGACGCGGCGGGCCGCCCCTTCGGCATCGTGCACGGCGACGTGTCGCCGAAGAACCTGCTGGTGGGCGTCGACGGCGTCACCCGGCTCATCGACTTCGGCCTGGGCCGCCTGGGCCGCGACGAGGGCAGCCTCGGCGGCACCTGGGAGTACATGGCGCCCGAGCACGCCCTCGACGGGGTCGCCGACGCGAAGACCGACCAGTTCTCGCTCGGGGTCGTCTTCTGGGAGCTGCTCACCGGCCGGCGGCTGTACGCCGGAGAGACCGACACCTCGACGCTCGATCAGGTGGTGGCGTGCGTGGTGACGCCGCCGAAGCAGGTGAACGCCCTGGTGCCGGAGCCGCTCGACGCGCTGGTGATGCGCATGCTCGCGCGCGCCCCGGCGCAGCGCTTCTCCGACCTCGGCGAGGTCGTCACCCTGCTGGAGCAGTGGCTGGCGACGCAGCGCGCGGGCGACGCGAGGCGGGCGCTCGCGGTGTGGATGGCCCATCGAGCGCCGGCGCCCACCGCGGTCGCGCCCCCGCCGGCGCAGCCCCCGCCGAGCCTGGCCGTGACGACCCTGGCGCCGCTGAGCCCTCACGAAACCGAGGCCCTGCGGCAGCTCGAGCAGTTCGAAGGGCCGCTGACGCTCGAGCAGCTCGAGGCGCACCTGCGCCTCTCGCCCGACGCGCCGCCGGTGCTCGACGTCGCGCAGAGCCTCGTCGAGCGCGGGCTGCTGGTGCGCGACGGCGACGCCGGCTTTCGCCTGCGCTGACGCCCAGCGCCAGCCGCAGGGCATGGCGTGGGGGGCGCTTCACGCCTGGCGGGGCGCAGGCGGGGCACCGAGCGGGCGCACGAGCGCGCGAAACGCCTCCAGCGACGACACCGGCGCCTGACAGGCGAACGAGCGGCAGAGGTACGCCGCCACCTCGCCCCGGGGGGGCCGGCCCGAGAGCACCTCGCGCGCCACCGCCGGCACCGGCGCGCCCTGCTCGAGCACGTGCACGGCCAGGGTGGGGAGGTAGGTCTCGTCGACGTGGCGGACGAAGGGCTCGAGCGCCTCACGGCTCCCCACCAGCGTCACCTCGGGGGCGCCGTCGAGCAGCGCGTCGGCCGCCAACCACAGGTGCCCAAGCGACATGGGCTGCGACGTCAGCTCGTGGTGGAGCTGCTCGAGGTACACCCGCGCCTGCTCGAGGTGGCGCGCCCGGCCCGTCAATGCCCCCAGCGCCACCAGCGCCTCGGTCATCGTCGACGCGCCCGCCGGCGTCGCGTTGTCGTGCAGGGAGTACGTCGGCACCAGCAGGTCGTGTTGGTGCCTGGGCGCGGCCAGCCACGCGCGCTTCTCGGCGCTCCAGAAGGTGGCGACGGCGAGGTCGGCCAGGTGCTCCGCGGCCTCGAGGTACCGGGGCTCGAAGGTGGCCTGGTAGAGCGCGACCAGCCCCGCGCAGACGTCGCCGTAGTCTTCGAGCTGCCCGTCGATGCGCGCCACGCCGGAGTGAAAGGAGCGCCACAGCCCGCCGTCGGGCTTGCGCATGCGCTCGAGCACGAAGTCGGCGGCGCGCCTGGCCCTGGCGCTCCACTCGGGCCGCTGAAACACCCGCGCGGCCAGCGAGAGCCCGCGAATGGCCAGCCCGTTCCACCCGGCGAGCACCTTGTCGTCGGTGCCCGGCGCCACCCGCTGCGCCCTGACGTCGAAGAGCTTCTGCTTCGCCCGGGCCAGCACCTCGCGCACCTCGTCGCCGCCGACGACCTCGAGCACCGACGCGCCGTGCTCGAAGTTGCCGCCCGGCTTCACCCCGAAGTGCGCCTTCACCGCGGCGGCCTCGTCGGGCGTCAGCGCGGCGTCGAGTTCCTCCTCACGCCACACGAAGAACCTGCCCTCTTCGCCTTCACTGTCGGCGTCTTGCGCGGCGAAGAAGGCGCCCTCGGGAGACGTCAGCTCGCGCCCGAGCCACGCGACCGTCTCTTCCACCGTCTTCTTCCACAGCGGGCGGGGCGCCACCTGCATCGCCTCGGCGTACAGGTGCAGCAGCTGGGCGTTGTCGTAGAGCATCTTCTCGAAGTGCGGCACCAGCCAGCGCTCGTCGACGCTGTAGCGGTGAAAGCCGCCGCCCAGCTGGTCGAAGACGCCACCGAGGGCCATGCGCTCGAGCGTCAGCAGCGCCGGGGTGAGCAGGCCCTCGTCACCCGAGCGCCGCGCCCCCCGGAGCATCAGCGCCAGCAACATCGGGTTGGGGAACTTCGGGCCGCGCGCGCCGAAGCCCCCAAAGCGCGGGTCGACCCGCTTCGCGAGGAACTGCGCGGCCTGCACCACCTCGGCTGGCGTGAGCGCGCCGGGCTGCGCGTCATCGACGCCCGAGGCCGCGTACTGGGTCAGGCCCTTCTCGAAGGCCTCGCCCTGGCGCAGCAGCTCCTCGCGCTCCTTCTCCCACGCCTCGGCGATGCCCGCGACGACGGCCGAGAAAGCGGGCAGCCCGTGCTGGGGCGTCGGGGGGAAGTAGGTGCCGCCGTAGACAGGCTGCTTGTCGGGCGTGAGGAAGACGGTGAGGGGCCAGCCGCCGCCACGCCCCATCAACTGCACCACGCCCTGGTAGAGGTGGTCGACGTCGGGCCGCTCCTCGCGGTCAACCTTGATGTTGACGAAGTGCGCGTTCATCAGCGCCGCCACCTGCGGGTCCTCGAACGACTCGTGGGCCATCACGTGGCACCAGTGGCAGGCCGAGTAGCCGACCGAGAGCAGAATGGGCCTCTGCGTCTGCTTCGCCAGCGCGAGCGCCTCGTCGCCCCACGGGTACCAGTCCACCGGGTTGTCGGCGTGCTGCCGCAGGTAGGGCGAGGTCTCGGCGGCGAGGCGGTTGGCCATGTCTCCCCATAGCCCCGCGAGGATTTCCGTGCATGATGCCCACGCCGCATGTCTCGAGACGTCACCCACTTCGAAGCGCTGGCCCGGCTGTTGGAGCTCGAGCGCCGCGCCGAGCGGGAGCGCCTGGCCACCGAGAAGGCCGCCCTGCCGCTGGCCGAGCTCGAGGCGCGCGGCCTGGTGGTGCTCGACGTCGAGTCCATCGAAGACGCCATCGGGCTGGGGGGCCGCACGCTGGTGACGTTCGCGCGGGAGGACAGGCGCGCGCTGCGCTCGCGGCTCCACTCGGGCGACGTGGTGACGGTGAGCCCGCGCAAGGCCCCCGTCGACAGCCCCCCGCAGGGCATCATCACCCGCGCCACCCGGCAGCAGCTCGAGATCGCCTTCGACCGCCACCCGCCGCCCTTCATCGGCGAGGGCCGCCTGCGCATCGACCTGGTGGCCAACGACGTCACCTTCGACCGCGCCCGCAGCGTGCTCAAGCGCCTGTCCGAGATGACGCACGGCCTGGCCCGCGACCGGCAGCAGCTGGTGCTGGGGGCGATGGCGCCGCGCTTCGAGCGCCGGCCTCTCTTCACGCCCTCGCGGCCGCTCAACCCCGAGCAGCTCGACGCGGTGTCGCTCGCGCTCTCGGCCCGCGACGTGGCGCTGGTGCACGGCCCGCCCGGCACCGGCAAGTCGACGGTGCTGGGTGAGATCGCCGTGCAGTGCGTGAAGCGCGGCCAGCGCCTGCTGTGCACCGCCGCCAGCAACGCCGCGGTCGACCACCTGCTCGAGCTGTGCCTCGACGCGGGGCTCAACGCCATTCGGGTCGGGCACCCCGCGCGCGTGTTGCCGCACCTGCAGCAGCACACCCTCGACCTGTTGGTGGAGGACCACGACGACCGCAAGACGGCGCGCGAGATGTTCGACGAGGCGTTCGAGCTGCTGGGGTACGCCCGCAAGCAGAAGGACCAGGGCCGCAGCCGCGCCCGCTTCGCCAACGCGCGCTCGGCCCGGAGCGACGCCTACGCCTTGATGGACGACGCGCGCGTGCTCGAGAAGAAGGCGGTGGAGTCGGTGCTGGGCCGCGCCACCGTGGTGTGCGCGACGCTCTCGATGCTCGACGGCCACGTGCTGGCGAAGCGGGCCTTCGACGTGGCGCTGCTCGACGAGGCGACCCAGGCGCTCGAGCCGCTCGCGCTCGGCGCGTTCTTGAAGGCGCCCACCGTCATCCTCGCCGGCGACCCGAAGCAGCTCGCGGCCACCGTCATCTCGATGGAGGCGAAGCAGCAGGGCCTGGGCACCTCGCTCTTCGAGCGCGTGCTCTCGGACTCCGGCGACGACGTCAAGCGCATGCTGAAGGAGCAGCACCGCATGCACGAGGCGTTGATGCGCTTCCCCTCACGCGAGATGTACGCCGGCGAGCTGCGCGCGCACCCGGCGGTGGCGTCACGGGTGTTGGCCGAGCTGCTGCGCCCCGAGGTGGCCGTCGACGCGCCGCCGCTCCTCTTCCTCGACACCGCGGGCAAGGGCTTCGACGAGTCGCGGGAGCCCGGCACCCAGTCGCTGCGCAACGAAGGCGAGGCCGAGCTCGTGGTGGCCCGCGCGCGCGAGCTGCTCGGCGCCGGCCTCGCGCCAGAACAGCTCGCCGTCATCACGCCCTACAGCGCGCAGGCGTCGCTCGTCCGGGAACGCCTCCAGGACGTGCCGACGCTCGAGGTCGACACCATCGACGCGTTCCAGGGGCGCGAGAAAGAGGCGGTGCTCCTCTCGCTGGTGCGCAGCAACGGCGAGCAGCAGGTCGGCTTCCTCGAGGACCTGCGGCGCATGAACGTGGCCATCACCCGCGCGCGACGGCACCTCTTCGTGGTGGGCGACTCGGCCACCCTCACCGCGCACCCGTTCTACGAGCGCTTCATCGACGAGGCGCACGGGCAGCAAGGCTATCGGTCGGCGTGGGAATGGAGCGTCGGAGCATGAAGGGGCGCGTGGCGGTGATGGCGGTGTCGGTGGTGGTGAGCGCCTGCGGGCCGACGACGTTCGTCGACTTCTGCAAGCAGAGCGCGGCGCGGTCGTGCAAGCGCCTGTTCCAGTGCCAGGGCTCGGCGGCGACGTCGCTGTACGCCGACGAGGCCGCGTGCGCCGAGGACCTGGGCGGCAAGGCGAAGTGCGACGCCTTCGCCGACCTGCCGTGTGACCTCGACAGCGCGAGGGCCAATGCCTGCCTGTCGGGTATCGACGCGACGTCGTGCGAAGCCCTCTCCATGGGCGACACGCCGGCCTCGTGCCGCGACCCGGGGGTGTGCCCGCCCAGAGCCGGCACCGTGACGTGCCGCGAGAACAGCTCGAGCACCACCAACGCGGGCTGCTCGTACTCGCGGGCCAGCTGCTCCGACGGCAAGGCCTACGCCATCGCGTGCATGGGCAGCGCCTGCAGCTGCTCCGCCGACGGGGCCGCGGGCGTCACCTTCGAAGACGCGGGGTTCTGCCGCAAGTCGTCGCAGGACAAGGCCTCGCTGCTGCGGTCGATCTGCAAGGTCGAGGTCTTCTGACGCACGGCGCCTCCCCCTGCTTCCCCACGGGGCGCGTTGCAGTAGGGTGCGCGGCCGCATGCGCCAGTCCTCCTCGTTCTTCTTCGCGTTCGTGCTCTCGGCGCTCGCCGGGTGCATGTGTGGCCCCACCTCTCGCCCCTGCACGGCGACCGCCGAGTGCGGCCCCGGGCAGGTCTGCCTCGGCGGCCAGTGCCGCGCGGGCTCGGCCGCGGGCGGCGGCCTCTCGGGCACGGGGGGCGGTGAGGTGACCGGCGGCGGCGGCGGCGCGGGTGGCTCCGGCGG
>JACSRE010000232.1 GCA_014879945.1 Myxococcus sp. | reverse complement strand
ACGCGGAGAGATGCGCCTCAAAGGGACGCACGGCGTGGTGATGGGAAGACCTCCCGTCGATGGGTGAGCCTCGGCGTACGGGTCAATCGACGCGCTCCACCCAAACGAGGCCGACGCGCGGGCGCAGGCCGTGCTCACGGTGCGGCCGGCGGGTTGATCAACGCCTTCGTCACGCGCGCCACCGCCACCAGCTGGCCCGCCTGCCAGGCCTCGGCGTCCATGTGCGCCAGGCGCTTGCCGGCGCGCAGCACCCGCGCGTGCACCAGCGTGTCCTGGTCGATGGCCGCGGGTCGGAGCATCGAGGCGCTGAAGTCCACCGTGACGGCGTTTTGAGCCGGCCGCTCCACCACCAGCGCGAGGAAGCTCGCCACGTCGAGCACCGAATACAGAATGCCGCCGTGAACCACGCCGGTGCCGTTGATCAACCTCGGGCTCGCAGGCAGCCGCAACCCCAGCGGCTCCTCAACCAGCTGCAGTTTCAAGAAGTCGTGCAGCGGCAGGGTGGTGAGCAGCTCGGCGAGGCGCTGCAGGTGTGGGGCGCGAGACGACACACCTTCTCCCTATCAAGAGAATCGCCGGGCGTGCCGAAGACTGACCAGGCCACCCATGCCCTCGCTCCTCCGTGCCAGTCTGGTGCTGTCGGTGTGCGCGGCCTGCGGTGAAGGTGCTGCGCCAGGCGCGCTGGCCAACCCCAGCGCCAGGCAAGGCCTCACCCCGCTCCAGTCGCCGTGCGTCTTCACCCCGGCCACCGGCCTGTTGACCATCGTGCTCGCGGCCGCCGAGCTGGGCGTGCTGGAGCGCCGCCTCTCCGACTCCGCGCTGCTCATCAACGGCGTCACCTGCGACGGCGGCGGCACCTTCGCCAAGAGCACCAGCGCCCTGCGCGCCACCGTCACCGGCGACGTGTCGGGCGGTGAGACGTTCACGTTCGACTACACCAACGGCCTCTTCCTGCGCGGCACCAGCTCCGCGCCGGCCGTCACCATCGACCTCGGCGGCGGCGGCACCGACGTCGTGCAGCTTCGCGGCAGCAGCCAGCGCGACGTGATGCGCGCCGGCGCGCTGGGCTGGGACAGCTCGGGCGACGGGCTGCGCGACCTCACCCTCACCAACGTCGCCTCGGTCGTCGTCACCCTGGGTGACGGCGACGACTCCTTCTCGGGCGCGGGCGGCGGCAACCTGGGCGGCCCCACCGCGGCGGGGCTGCTGGTGACCGTGTACGGCGGCACGGGCAACGACACGCTGACCGGCGGCGACGGCGACGACACCTTGTTCGGCGACAGCGGCAACGACGTGCTCAACGGCGGCGCCTCAGAGACCGACAGCGACACCTACGCCGGCGGCGCGGGCGTCGACACCGTCACCTGGGCGAGCCGCGCCAACGCCATCACCGTCACCGTCGGCGCGGGCGCCAACGACGGCGCCGCCTCCGAGAGCGACGACGTCGAGGCCGACGTCGAGACCGTCATCGGCGGCGCGGGCGCCGACACCTTCACCGGCTGGGCCGGCGCGCAGACGTTCTACGGCGGGGCGGGCGACGACGTCTTTCGCATGGGCCTCCTGGCCTCGACCGGCGCAGGCGCCGACACCGTGTACGGCGAGGCAGGGCAAGACACCGTCGACTACGGCGCGCGGCTCGAGGCCGTCACCGTCACCATGGACGGCAACGCGCCCAACGACGGCAACGCCGCGGCCGCCGAGGGTGACAACGTGCGCAACGACGTCGAGCACCTCGTCTGCCCGACCGCCGCCGTGGCCTGCACCGTCACCGGCAACACGCTCGACAACCGCCTCACCGCGGGCGGCGGGGCCGACAGCCTCAACGGCGGCGCGGGCGACGACACCTTCATCGTGGGCGCGAGCGCGGGCATCGGCGCGGGCGCCGACAGCTTCGTCGGCGGCGCGGGCGTCGACCGGGTGGACTTCTCGGCCTTCGGCGCCGCGCTCGACGTGCGCATGGACAACCTGCCCTCGGCCACCCACGGCAAACGAATCGCCACCGACGTCGAAGACCTGAAGTGCCCCACCGCGAGCGCCTGCACGGTGCTCGGCAACGCGCTCAACAACCACCTCTGGGGCAGCACCCAGGTGGACGCGCTCTCGAGCGCCGGCGGCGACGACCTGGTCGAGACGATGGGCGCGGCCGACGTCGTGGACTGCGGTGACGGGAGCGACATTCTCATCGGCGCGGGCGCCACCGTCGTTGGCGGCACCTGCGAGCTGTAGCGCTCCCAGCTCGGCTCGAAGCGAGCGCGCCCGTCGGGCTCGGGTGCGCGCAGCGCGAAGACCTCGGCCTCGTCTCGAGCGCCTTCACCATGGCGCCGACGTGGGCGGCGCTGACCTCGAAGCCCGGCAGGGCTCTTCTTCGTTCAGACCGGCTCGCTGCCCCACAGCACCATCGCCTCGGCGCGGCCCTTCACCGTCGAGGGCCCGAGCGCCTGGAACTGCGCGCGCGCCGCGTCGGGCAGCCGCCGGTACACCGCGTCGCTCACCACCAGGTGCACGCCCTTGTCCTTGCAGAGGCCCTCGAGGCGGCTGGCGGTGTTGACGACGTCGCCGATGACGGTGAAGTCCTTGCGCGCGTCGCTGCCGATGGGCCCCACCACCACCTCACCGAGGTGCAACCCCACGCCGTTGTCGAAGGGCGAGAGGCCCTGCGCCGCCCAGGTGGCGTTGAGCGTCGCCAGCCCCGCGCGCATGGCCCTGGCCGCGCTCACCGCCGCCAGCGCCGGGTTCTCGACGGGGTTGAGCGCGCCGAAGGTGGCCATCACGGCGTCGCCGATGAACTTGTCCACCACGCCGCCCGACTGGTGCACCGCCGTCACCATCTTCTCGAAGTAGGCGTTGAGGCGCTCCACCACTTCTTCGGGCGGGCGGCCCTCGCTGAAGGTCGAGAAGCCGCGCAGGTCGGAGAAGAGCACCACGGCCTCGACGCGCTCACCCTTGAGGCCGGCGGTGGTGCTGACGATGCGCGCGCGGGCCTCTTCCGACACGTATTGGCCGAAGAGGCGGTTCACCATCGCGGCCTCTCTGCCCAGCGCCGACACGCGGAGGATGAGGCGTCGCACCAGCACGCTGAGGCCGCCGACCGCGAGGCCGGTCGCCAGGAAGATGAGCCCGCGGTTGAGGGCGACGGGCCAGCCCGAGAGGTCCTTCGCGAACGCGGCGTCGCCTGACTGCACCCGCTCGAGGAAGGGCCGCGCCAGCCAGAAGCAGAAGAGGTACTCGACCGTCACCACCGCACCGGCGAGGGCCGAGAGGCGAAACGAGAGCAGGAAGCCGGTGATGACGAGGAGGAAGCTGTAGAGGTTGAGGAACGGCCCGGTGATGAAGGTGGCCGCGCCGGCGGGTTGCAGGGCGTGGGTCGTCAAGAAGAGCCCGGTCGGGAGCGAGACCAGCGACAGCATCACCACGTCGCGGACCCAGCCCGACAGCCGACCCCGCTTCGCAGCCGCCGAGAGCAGGAGCGACCACCCGCCGCCCACCACGGCAAAGGCCGCGGGGAAGAGGAAGAAGTCGTCGCCCGTCAGCAACGCCAGCGCCCCCAGCGCGAGCACCGCCGCGCCGCCGAGGCCCGCGGCGTACAGCCCGCCGCGCGCGAAGAAGCGGTTGGTCTCGGCGCGAATGGCCTGCGTCACGTCTTCGTCTCGGGCCGACATCGGGTGTGGACGATAGGCGCAAAGCGCGACCGCCGGGGCAACCCGCGTCGGCCGAGGTGGCGTGCGGAGACCTCCGACAGGTCCTCACAGGCTGACGCTACTGCACGGCGGGCAGGCGCAGGGTCTGCCTCGCCACCTCGTGCGTCGTCACCTCGTCGGCGCTGGCCTGGAGCTCGAGGGCCTCGAGCACGTCGCGCCGCACCGCGCGCGCGCGCACGACGACCAGGAGCTCGAGCGCGCCGCCTGCGCCTGCGGGGCGCGCCCACGTCTGCGAGCGCGAAGCCCCCGGCGGCAGCGCCCCGGGGATGACGCGGGTGGCGTCGGTGATGAGCGCGACCGGCGCGCCGTCTTGCTCGAGGGTCGCGTTCAAGTCGAACAGCCGCGAGGCGCGGAGCAGCCCTCCCCCCACGTCGCGCACCTCGAGGTCGACCCACACCTCGCGCAGCATCGCCACGCCGGTCGGCACCGCGTGGCGCGCCTGGTTGGTGAGGGTGACGCGCACGCCCCCGCCGGCGAAGTCCACCGAGAGCGCCAGGCCCTTCGCCCACAGCGCGCGCGCGCGGGCGTCGGCGTCGTCGCGTTCGGCGCGGGGCGCGCCCCAGGCCGGGTCCACCCCGGCCAGGCGATGCCCGTCGGCGCCGCCGACCTGGTGACAGGGCACGCAGGCGTCTTCTCCGTCGGTCTCTCGAAGCTCGCTCAGCGTGCGCTCGTCGAAGAGCCCGGGGCCGTGCACCTCGTGGCAGGTGCC
Organism: Myxococcus sp.; assembly: GCA_014879945.1. Lineage (GTDB taxonomy): Bacteria > Myxococcota > Myxococcia > Myxococcales > Myxococcaceae > Xiheimicrobium. Next base: position 27,943 of record JACSRE010000232.1, on the reverse strand, counting down.
GCAGAGCGACGCCGAGGTGAGCAGGCCGCGCGGGGCCACGGCGTGCGCGTCGTTCTGAAGCCGCGTCTTCGTCGAGGCGAGCGGGCGGTCGAGGTCGACGACGAGGGCGCCGTTCTTCTCGCCCCGGTTGCCCACGGCCGCGTGACAGCTGACACAGGTGACGACCTCGTCGCCGCCGTGGTCGGGCGCGTGGCACTTCACGCACGCCTCGCGCGCGGCCCGCCCCCACGCCGCCTCGACCCTCGGCAGCAGCGCCTGGAAGACGGGAGACGAGGTGCTGCGCGCGTGGGCCGAGAGGCGAAACGACGCACGCTGGGGCGCGTGACAGCTCCCGCACGCGCTGGCCGAGGCGCCATGGGGCAGCGTCGGCGCCGCCGTGCAGCCCGACGCCACCAGCAGGAGCGCCAGCCTGCTCATGCCCCGCCGAGGTGGAAGGTGAAGCCCAGCTGCGCCTGCCCCAGCACGAAGGGCCGCACCTCGCCGCTCACCACGCCCGTCCACCCCTGCACCGCGCGGTCGTTGCCGAACCACGCCACGGCCTTCGCCTCGAGGAAGAACGAGAGGCGGTCGTGCAGCGCCAGCTCGAGCCCGCCGCCGGCGTGCGCGCCGACCAGCACGGTGTCGGCGCGTGGCGCGCCGGGCTCCTCGGGGTGAAAGAAGCTGGGCGTCACGCACATGCCCAGCAGCGGGCGCAGCCGCACCACCTCGCCGAAGCGGAAGGGCACGAAGAGGTTGAAGCCGATGGGGTGGTCGTGGCGCAGGCCGTGGGGCACCGAAACCAGCAGCGCCTCGCCGAAGAGGTCGAGCCCGAGGAACGAGAAGGCCTCGTAGCGAATGCGGCCGCCGACGCCGGCGCCGCCGTACGCCCCGTGCCAGCCGGTGGCGTACGCCCCGATGCCGAAGGTGCGGTCGAAGGGGCTCTGCTTGACGACCTGCCGCGCCTCCACCGCTTGTGCGCTCGCGACGCCGCCGGCCAGCGCCACCACCAACAGCAGGGTTCGGTCGATCATGCTGCGCTGGTGTCTCCACGGCGGGGCGGCGTTCATGTCGGGCGCTCGGACGATTTCGTGGATCGTCCTCCCACGGCCCGGCAACGCCGCTGAGACGAGGCTGGCGCGAGCGCCCCGAGTGCGCTTTTCAGCGGTGATGATGCGTCAGAACGTGCTCCGTGGGCTGGGCGGCCTCGCCGGCCTCTTCCTGCTGATTCAGCTCGTGCCCTACGGGCGAGACCACACCAACCCACCCGTGCGCGCCGAGCCGTCGTGGGCGTCGCCCGAGGTGCGGGCCCTGGCGGTGCGCGCGTGCTTCGACTGCCACAGCAACGAGTCGAAGTGGCCCTGGTACAGCCACGTCGCGCCGGTCTCGTGGCTGGTCGCGCACCACGTCGAAGACGGCCGCAAGCACCTCAACTTCTCGCAGTGGGACGAGAAGCAGAAGCACGCCAAAGACGCCGCCGAGGTGGTGCGCGAGGGTGAGATGCCGATGAAGGGCTACGTCCTGATGCACGCCGAGGCGAAGCTGACCGACGCCGAGAAGCAGCAGCTGGTCGACGCCTTCGGCGCGATGTTCGGCGAGAAGTGAGCCCCTCGACCGCCGCCGGGCGCCTCGCGGCCAACGTCGCCACGCTCGGCGTCGTCGTGCTCATCGGTGTCCAGGCCGGGCTCGCGCTGGGCCTCACCCCCGTCACCATGGCCTGGGGAGGGACGCAGCCGACGTTGACCCCCTCGCTCCGGGTGGCGGCGCGCGCCGACCTCTCATGAAGACGCCCGGCGACCACGACGTCCGCGTTCGACTCCTCGAGGACCTCGACAGCACCTTCGTGGTCGAGGCCGCCGCGGGCACCGGGAAGACGACGGTGCTGGTCGAGCGCATCGTGATGCTGGTGCGCAAGGGCAAGGCGCGGCTGGAGCAGATCATCTCGGTCACCTTCACCGAGAAGGCCGCCGGCGAGATGAAGCTGCGGCTGCGCACGAAGCTCGAGAAGAGCCGCGACGAGGTGACCGACGGCGTCGAGCGCGACCGCCTCACCAAAGCCCTCGAGGAGCTCGAGGTCGCGCGCATCGGCACCATTCACGGGCTGTGCGCCGACCTCTTGCGCGAGTACCCCGTCGAGGCCGGGGTCGACCCGCTCTTCGAGGTGGCGGCCGAGGGTGACGCGGTGGCGCTCCAGCACGCGGCGTTCCAGCGCACCTTCCAGGCGCTCCTGCAGTCACAACCCGAGGGCGTTCGCCGGGCGCTGCGCCGCAAGGCCCGCGGCCGCGACGCCGAGCCCCCGCGCCTGGTGCTCTTCGGCGCGGCGCAGCAGCTCATCGAGCACCGCGACTTCGACACCCCGTGGCGGCGTGAGGCGTTCGACCGCCTCAAGGCCATCGACGAGCTGCTTCCGGTGTTGCGCGCGTTCGCGGAGCACGCGCCGTTCGTGAAGTTGAAGCCCGGCAAAGAGAGCGGCTTCTTCGAGCTGCTCGACCAGGTGCGCCGCTTCGTGGACGACGTGGACCACCGCGAGTCCGTCTCGGCGCGCGACCACGACGGCCTCGAGGCGCAGCTGCGGGCGCTGGGGGCCAGCCGCTTCGGCTGGGAGTCGAAGCCGTGGGGCGTGCAGTTCTCGGGCGGGCGCTCCGAGGCGGTGGTGGCGCTGGCGAGGGACGAGGCCTGGGCGGCGCTCAGCGAGGTGGTGCGCCGCTGCGACGCCGACCTCGCCGCGCTCCTGCAGGCCGAGCTCAAGCCCGTCGTCGCCGCGTACGAGCTCGAGAAGGCCCGCGCCGGGGTGCTCGACTTCGTCGACCTGCTGCTGGTGACGCGCAACCTGCTCCAGCGGCACCAGAGCGTGCGCGAGTCGCTCCAGCAGCGCTTCACCCACCTCTTCGTCGACGAGTTCCAGGACACCGACCCGCTCCAGAGCGAGGTGGTGCTGCTGCTGGCCGCCTCCGACGCGGCGGTGAGCGCGCCGTACGAGACCCAGCCCGTGCCGGGGAAGCTCTTCGTGGTGGGCGACCCGAAGCAGAGCGTCTACCGCTTCCGCCGCGCCGACATTCTGCTCTACCACCGCGTGAAGCAGCACCTCGCCAGCCACGGCGCGCGCGTCGAGTACCTGTCGACCAGCTTCCGCAGCACGCCCGGCATTCAGGCGGCGGTCAACGGCGCCTTCGCGCCGGTGATGCAGGGCGAACACCAGGCGCAGTACGTCGCGCTCGGTGAGTGGCGCGAGGCCAACAAGGCGCAGCCGTCGCTGGTCGCCCTGCCCGCGCCGCACCCCTTCAACGCCAAGGGCCGCGTCACCAAGGACGCCATCGAGAAGAGCGTGCCCGACGCGGTGGGCGCCTTCGTCGAGTGGCTGGTGCGCGCGAGCGGGTGGACGGTGGAGGAAGACGGCGCGCGCGTACCGGTGCAGCCCCGGCACGTCTGCGTTCTCTTCAAGCGGCTGCGGCGCTGGCCCAACGTCGACGTGCCCCGGCCGTACGCGCAGGCGCTCGAGGCGAGGAAGGTGCCGCACGTGCTGGTGGGCGGGCGCTCGTTCCACCAGCGCGAAGAGGTGATGGCGCTGCGCACCGCGCTGTTCGCCGTCGATCGGCCCGAAGACGAGCTCTCGGTGTACGCGACGCTGCGCGGGCCCTTCTTCGCCTTCACCGACGAGGTGCTCTTCGCCTTCAAGCACGCGCTGGGCGCGCTCCATCCGCTGCGGCCGTGGGAGCACGAGGCCGTCGCCGAGCCGCAGTTCCTCGAGGTGGTGACGGCGCTGGGCGTCTTGAAGGCGCTCCACTTCGAGCGCAACCGGCGGCCCGTGGCCGCCACCGTGCACGCGCTGCTCGAGCAGACGCGCGCCCACGCGGGCGTGGCCTTCTGGCGGGCGGGCGCGCAGGCCCTGGCGAACGTGCTGCAGCTGGCCGAGGTGTCGCGCCGGCACGAGCGGCGGGCGACCTCGTTCCGCGAGGTGGTGGAGTCGCTCCAGGAGGAGGCCGACGAGGGTGAGGCCCCCGACGCGCCGTTGGTGGAGCAGGGCCTCGAGGGCGTGCGCATGATGACGGTGCACGCCGCCAAGGGCCTCGAGTTCCCCGTCGTCATCCTCGCCGAGCCCACCGGCAACGCCGCGCGCCAGGAGCCGTCACACTGGGTGGACCCGGCGCGCAACCTCTGGGTGCACGCGCTCGCCGGCTGCGTGCCGTACGAGCTGCGGGAGCACGAGCACGAGGCGCTCGCGCGCGACAACGAAGAGGCGCTGCGGCTGAGCTACGTCGCCGCCACCCGCGCGAAGGACCTGCTGGTGGTGCCCGTCTCGAGCGAGAAGCGATGGAAGGACAGCTGGACCGAGGTGCTCTACCCCTCGCTCTACCCGTCGCAGGCGCGCGCGCACGAGCCGAGGGCGGCGCCCGGCTGCCCGCCGTTCGGCCACGACGTCGTCGTCGACCGCCAGGGGCCGCTCCCGCTCGAGGTGCCGAAGCCGGGCCTGCACCTGGCCGAGTCGGGGAAGAACGGCGTGGTGTGGTGGGACCCGCGCGTGCTCTCGCTCGGCAAGGAAGACGCCTCGGGCCTCGAGGCGGACGAGGCGCTCCGCGACGACGAGGTCGAAGGCCCTAGGAGCGTCGCGGCGTACCAGGCGTGGCAGCTCGAGCAGAGCGAGGCGGTGGCGGCCGGCGCCAGGCCCAGCATGAACGTGGTGGTGGCCCGGGAGCTGCCCGTCGACCCGAGCGCGAGCGTGGTGCCGGTCGAGCAGACGGGGGCGCCGCGCGCGGGCCGGCCGTCGGGGCGACGCTTCGGCGAGCTGGTGCACGCGTGCCTCGCGGTGGTGCCGCTCGACGCCCAGGCGGACGCGGTGCGCGGCGTGGTCGAGGTGATGGGCCGCGCGTTGCGGGCGCCGGACGACGAGGTCGAGGCGGCGGTCGCGGCGGTCGAGGCGGCGCTCGCGCATCGGCTCTTCGACGCCGCGCGCGCCGCGAAGCAGGTGCGGCGCGAGGCGGCGGTGGTCGACCACCTGCCCGACGGCACCGTCGTCGAGGGCGTCATCGACCTGGCGTACGAGACGGCCGAGGGCTGGGTGGTGGTGGAGTTCAAGACCGACGCCGCCATCGACGACAGCCTCACGAAGTACGAGACGCAGACGCTGGCCTACGTGCGCGCCATCGCACGCGCCACCGGCCGGGCCGCCAGCGGCATCATCCTGAGGGTGTGACGACGACGCGTGCTCAATCGAAGTGATGGGCACCGGGCGCGGGCGGCTGAACGAGCTCCAGCCTGAGGGGCGCCAGCGCGAGGCGGCGACGGCTCGCCTGATGCTTGCGCTGCACGGAGCCGTCCACCGGGGGTGCTCCATGTCGATTCTCTGCGCCACGAGGTTCTCTGAGGAGTCGTCGCCGGCCGTCGACGCGGCGGCCGCCCTGGCCCGCGCGCACCGCGAGCCGCTGGAGCTGATTCACGTCGCGCCTTCGGGGCTGCTCCGGGCCTTCGCCGACCGCTTCAACGAGGTGGCCGCGACCGCGCTCAAGGCCGAGGCCGCCCGGCTGACGAAAGAGGGCACCACCGTCGTCACCCGGCAGCTCTCGGGCCGCCTGGAAGAGGTGCTGGCGGCGCACGCGGCGAAGGTGGGCGCGCGCGCCGTCGTGGTGGGCGACACGGTCGACCGGGGCACCTCGATGCTGGCGAGCACCCTCGACAAGCTGGCCCTGGCGCTCTCGGTTCCGCTCCTCATCGTTCGCGACGCGCGGCCCTTCTCGGCGTGGGCGCGGGGCGACGCGCAGCTGAAGGTGCTGCTGGCGATGGACAAGACGACGAGCGCCGCGGTCGCCCGCGACTGGGTGGCGCAGCTGGCGAAGTTCGGCCCCATCGAGCTGGTCGCCACCTCCATCTTCTGGCCCCTGCGTGAGTACGAGCGGCGCGGCCTGCCTGTCCCCCCACCCGAGGAGGGCCACCTCACCATCGTCAACACCGTGAAGGCCGAGCTGACCGCCGCGCTGACCGGGCTGCCCAGCAACGTCACCACCCGGGTTCGCCTCGAGATGGGGCTGGGCCACACCGCCGAGCAGCTGGTCGAGGTGGCCAACGACGAGCAGGTCGACCTGGTGCTCCTGGGCACCCACCGGCGGACCGCGCTCAGCCGCCTCTGGTCGGTGAGCCACCACGTGATGCTGCAGGCGCCGATGGCGGTGGCGTGCGTGCCCAGCACGACCGCCGTGGCGCACGTCTCGGCGCCGCCGCGCTTCAAGTCGCTGCTGGTGCTGACGGACCTGAGCGAGGCGAGCAGCCGGGCCATCGCCTACGCCGCCGCGGCCGTGGGCCCCTCGGGCCTGGTGCACGTGGCCCACGTCGCGCCCGAGCCGCTCAGCCCCGAGCAGGAGCGCACGCTGATGCTGCGGCTGATGGAGACGCTGCCGATGCTGGCCCAGCGCGCGGGCCCGCGGCTCGTCGCGCACATCCTCCAGGGCGAGGTGGAGGCGGTGGGGCCCGAGGCGGCCGCGCGGCTGGACGTCGATGGGTTCTGCGTCGGCGCGGTGCCGCTTTCGCTGGCCGAGCGGGCCCGGGTCGGCGTGGTCGCCCCCTCGGTCCTGGCCCAGTGGCGCCTCCTCCAGGCGCTGATGGAGCGCGCGCAGCGGCCGGTGCTGGTGGCGCCGCCGCTGCCGACCTAGCGCGCCGGGGTCATCGGCGGCGCAGGCACTCCGCGCGCCACTGAAGGGCTTCGAGGCCTTCGACCGCGACCGACGCTCAACGCCACCGGCACGACACGAAGCGCGTCAGCTTCGGCAGCAGCGGGGCGAAGTCGGTCGCCCCCGACAAGATGGCGCCGGCCACCACGTCGTTGACGCCGCCGATGATGGCCTTGCGCACCAGCGCGTCGCTCGAGGTGTGGTCGAACACCAGGTCGGCGAAGCGCCGGTTGACGGCCTCGCGGGCGGCCAGCGCCTCGGGGCCCGCCGAGAGCACCTCGACGATGAAGGCCCGCGCCACCAGCGGGTCACGCGAGAGCGCCTCGAGGTACGCCGCCAGCTGGGCCTCGGTGCGGCCGTCTCTCGCCGCGCGCGCCCCGATGGCGATGAGCGCGTCGATGAGCAGCCCGGTGAGGTGGGCGTACGCCTCGAGGAAGCAGGCCTGCTTGTCGGCGAAGAACGCGTAGAACGTCTTGCGTGAGACGCCGGCCCGCTCGATGACCTGCGCGATGCTGGTGGCCCCGTAGCCGTTCTTCCCCACCAGCTGCGCCATCGCCAGCCGCAGCCGGTCGGCCTGGGTGGTGCGGGCCTCTTCCCGGCTCTTCGGCTTGTGCACGCGGCGCTCGAGCAGCGCGGTCTTCGGCATCACGCCTCCCCCTTGACCGCGCGCCGTCGGAAACAGTAGTGTTTCTGAAAACGCGGTCTCAAAGGAGTCCCCATGAAGGTGCAGAGCGGTCAACGAGTGGTTACCACGCCCCAGCCCGTGGCGAGCGCCGCGGCGGCGACCGAGGCGGCCCCGGCGCCGGCGTCAGGGGGGTGGGTGGCGAAGACGAACAAGGCCTCGGCCGCGAGCCCCGCCGCGAGCGCCACCGAGACGCGCAACCGCGCCGCCGCCGAGACCTTCCTGGCCGCCTTCGGCCGCCGCGACCTCGGCGCGCTCGAGCAGCTCTACCGGCCCGACGCGAAGTTCAAGGACGACATGTTCACCCTCACGAAGCGCTCGAGCATCATGGGCATGTGGAAGGGCGCGCCGCCGTTCGCCACCTTCAAGAGCGAGGTGCTCGAGGCGAAGGGCGACGTGGTGAAGACGAGGTGGGTCGTCGACTACGAGATGTTCGGGAACAAGGTGCACAACGAGATCGAGTCGACCCTCACCTTCGACGCCGACGGCAAGGTGGCCTCGCAGGTCGAGCACTGGGACCGCACGAAGTGGATGTCGCAGGCCCTGCCGATGGTGCCGAAGTTCCTCCACGGGGTGGCGTACGGGCTGATGGGCCCGCTGCTGAGCATGCGCCTGGGCGGGTGACGGGTGATCAGGCGGGCTGATCAGCGCAGCCTGCGCCGGCCGGCCGAAAACTCGACGGCGGTGTAGCCGCCTGTAGAACCCTGTCTCCCTCACCGGCGCCACGCGCCGGCCCCACGGAGACGCCATGACGCGAATCGCCCTCTCGGTTGTGCTCGCATTGGTCTCAGGCTGTGTGCGCGCGGTGCCGCCGGTCGCGCTGGCGCCGGCGCCCGAGCTGCTGCCCGTCGAGCTCGAGCCCGCCACCGACGCGGCCCTGGCCGACGTGGAGCAGGCCCTGGCCGAGGTGAACGTGCACTTCGAGTTCGACAGCGACCTGCTCGACCCGCAGGCCATGGTGTCGCTGCAGAAGCTCGCGAAGGCGCTGCGCCGCAACAAGGCCGTCACCGTCGTCATCGCGGGCAACTGCGACGAGCGCGGCACCGAGGAGTACAACCTGCTGCTGGCCCAGCGCCGGGCCGAGTCGGCGCGCCAGTACCTCACCCTGCTGGGCGTGACCGACGCGCAGCTCGACACCATCAGCTACGGCGCCGAGCGGCCCTTGAGCACCGAGAAGACCGAGGCGGCGTACTCGCTCAACCGCCGGGACGACGTGGCGGTGAAGCGCCCCGCGAAGGTGTCGATGACCTCGCGCTGACTGGCCTCACGACCCGCGCGGCGGCGGCTTCAGCTCGTCGCGGGTGAGCACCTGGTCGTTGTTCGCGTCGAGCGTCGTCAACACCAGCGAGACCGTCGCCTCGGTGGGCGCCGAGCCCGTCTCGACCTCGAGCGCCTTCGCCAGCTCAGCGCGCGTGACCCGGCCGTCGTGGTCTTCGTCGAGCGCGTCGAAGCCGCCCAGCGCCGCCACGCGCGCGCGCACCAGGGCGCCCAGCAGAATCAGCCGCGGCGGCTGCCCGCTGCCGGCGGCGGGAATCACCTCGGGGCGCTCGCGCAACAGGCGCTCGAAGGGCTCGATGCGGTCGAGGCCCAGCAGGTGCCCTCGGGGCACCGCCACCAGGTACTCGCGGGCCTCGTCGAGCGGCGCGTTGGCCAGGTGGGTGACGGTGCGGCCGTCGTCGGCGACGCGCGCGTGGTCGTCGACCTGCAGGAAGCCGCCGTCACCGCGGGGCGCGTTGCGGCGCGAGTACGCCACCGCCTCGCTCACCACCTTGCCGGCCAGCGGGAGCACCACCACCTCGTTGTCGAAGGGCAGCTCGTGCTGCAGGTCGCCCATCGTCAAGACGTCGTCGTGCGTGTCGGCCCCGCGCAGGCCGCCGCCGTTGAAGAGCGCGACGTCGGCGTCGAGCGCGTCTCGCAGCCAGGAGCAGACGAAGGTGCCCATGGTGGACTGGTGGGAGCGGCTGCCGTGCGACGAGAGCGGCTCGGTGAGGCCCGGCCACAGCACCGCGCCCGACAGGCGCTCCACGAAGGCGTTGGCCTCGTCGACCACGCGGCGCAGCGCCGGGTCTTCGGCGTACGAGGCGACCAGCTCGTGGGCGACGCAGACCTTCACCGGCTCTGAGAGGGTGACGGTGACGACCGCCGCGCGCACCGCGTCCATGCCCGACTTGCTCAACACCGTGGCGCCCAGGTGCTCGAGGTGCGGCTCGTGCTCGTGGCCTCCGAGGATGAGGGGCACCACGTCGCGCTCGGCCAGCAGGCGGTCGTCGCGCAGCCACTGGTGGGTGATGGCGATGACGGCGTCGCAGCCTTCGTCGCGCCGGAGCCGGGCCGCCGCGCGCGCGACCGCCTCGTTGGGGTTGTCGAGCTTCACGCCCCCGAACGGCGCCTGCCGGTAGACGTTGGGGTCGTCCATCACCACGCCCACGAGGCCCACCTTGCGGCCGCCCACCTCGACGACGTCGTACGGGGCCAGCGCCGGCGTGAAGCCATGCACGTTGGTGCCCAGCCACACGCCCTGGAACTCGGCCACGCGGCGCGACAGCTCCGAGGCCGGCAGGTCGTCTTCGTGGTTGCCGAACACCACGTGCGTCACCCCGAGCGCGTTGAGGGCCGCCACCATGCGCGCGCCGCCGTCGAGCGCCGACAGCACGCTGGGCGCCAGGAAGTCACCGGCCAGCACGATGAGCCAGCGGTCGGCAGGCGTGCTGGCGCGGTGGTGCGCGATGAGGGTCGCCAGGCGCGGCAGGCGTTCGAGCGAGTAGCAGTCGTTGATCGAGATGAGGCCGAGCACAGGTGGCGGAGGCACTGGCTGACGGTACCAACGCGGGGCGCTCGCGCCCGTCAGTTTTCCACGACGACCTGACGGGAATCACGGGGAGCCGCCGCGAACCGGGCCCGAAGCCCCTGAAACGACTGCCAGGAACGGGTGGCACAGGGCCTGCGAGGGGAGCCGCGGCCGACTCAACCGACGTTCTTCGGAGACCCCCCACATGATCAAGACCCTCTCGAGCGTTCTGCTCACCGCCGCCGTCGCCGTCGCGACCTGGTCGGGCCGCGCCGACGCCTGTGGTTGCTTCGCCCCGCCCGACCCCACGGTGCCCATCGTGCAGGCGGGTGAGCGCATTCTCTTCGCGACCGCCAACGGCAAGGTGACGGCGCACATCCAGATTCAGTACGCCGGCGAGGCGAAGGACTTCGGGTGGCTCTTGCCCATTCCGAGCGTGCCCACCCTGAAGCTCGGCACCGAGGAGCTCTTCACCCAGCTCATCAACACCACCCAGCCGCGCTACTTCGTGCAGGTGAAGGCGACCGGCAACTGCAGCGGCGGTGGCTTCGGCGGCTTCGCCAACGCAGCGCCCAGCGCCAGGGGCGGAGTGGACGACGCCGAGTCCGCCGGCAACGGCTCGCCGCTCGTCATCCAGTCGTCCATCGGGCCCTACGACTACGCGGTGCTCAAGGCCGACAACAAGGACGCGATGCTGAAGTGGCTGGCCGACAACCGCTACTTCATCCCCGTGGGCACCGAAGACGTGGTGGGCCCGTACATCAACCCGGGCAGCTTCTTCCTCGCGCTCAAGCTGCAGTCGGGCAAGGCGGCGGGCGACATTCAGCCGGTGGTGCTCGAGTACCCGAGCGAGAAGCCGATGATCCCCATCATCCTCACCAGCGTCGCGGCGCAGCCCAACATGGGCATTCAGGTGTGGATGCTCGGGCAGGGGCGCGCCATTCCGCGCAACTACCGGCACGTCGTCATCAACGACTCGCAGCTCGACTGGCTCAACAGCGCGCAGAACTACAACGAGGTCGTCATCAAGGCGGTCTCCGAGGCGCCCGAGAAGCACGCCTTCGTCACCGAGTACGCCGGCACCTCTGACGTGATGAAGGACGTGCTCGACGGCCCGCGGCGCTTCGGCACGCAAGAGGCGCTCGCGGCCAAGACGCTGCCCGCCGACTTCGTGCAGCACCTCTTCGCCAACGGCTTCGCGCCCACCTCGGCGCAGACTGGCCGCTTCGGCCCGGTGTCTCGCCAGGTGTTGCCGCCCGCCCTGAAGGCGCTGGTGCTCGGCGCCATTCCGTTCCCCGCCGGGCTCAAGGGCGTCGCCACCGAAGACGACTTCCTCGCGCAGCTCGGCTTCTACCTGGGCGAGTACCGCGAGCAGAACCCGGGCCGCTTCATCGACTACCAGCTCTCGTTCAACCCTGCGGCGCTGGCGGGCGAGATCTTCGAGAAGGTGGTCAAGCCGGCCCGTGAAGCCGGGGCGCTCTTCAGGGCCTTCCCCACGCTGACCCGCCTGTACACCACGCTCTCGCCGCAAGACATGAACCGCGACCCGGTGTTCTCGTACAACCCGTCGCTGCCCGAGGTGTCGCGCGACCACAACGCCACCTACGAGGTGAACTGCGGCGTGGCGGGCAACACGTTCTCGTCGCCTGGCCGCCTCATCACCGAGCAGGGCTGGAGCGTCAGGTACCCCGAGGGCCGCAGCGCCGCTCCGGAGCGCGCGCTCATCTCGGGCCCCAGCGCCCTGCGCGTCGAGACGCTCGCCGAAGAGGGCAGCCCGGTGGTCGAGCTCGACAACTCGCAGCCCATTCGCACCCAGCAGGGCTGCTCGGTGGTCGGCCCCGAGGCGCTCGGCCTGCTGGGCCTCGTCACCCTCATCAGCCGCCGCCGCCGCGTCAGCTGAAGGCCTCCAGGTCGATGTGGCGCGCTCGGCTCGCTCTGGCCCCGCTCGAACGTGGGGCTGCAGCGGGCCGAGCCGTGTCGGCCTACGCTTGGGGAGTGACGATGCGCGCGCTGCTGCTGCCGGCCCTGGTGACGCTGACGACGGCGTGCGGGCCGCCCAACCCCAACCCCGACGGCGGGGTGCTGCCCGACGGTGGGCCCTCGGCGCTCATCGAGCTGGGCACCACCGACGCCGACGGCGGCTTCGTGCCGCTGACGGGAGACGTGGACGCCATCGCCGGCTCGCAGGGCGGCTTCCACGTCAACGTGCTCTACAAGCTGCCCGAGGGCGCGGTCGGCCAGGTGACGTTCGACCACCGGGTGGTGCGGGTGAGCGACGACAAGCTGGTGAGCCTGGGCAGCCGGCAGTTCGACGTCGGGCTGTTCTACGTCTCGTCGTGGGCCAGCCCGGCCCCGGTGAACGTCTTCATGTGCCCCACCCCGGTGGGCGTCGACGTCATCGGCCACGAGCTCCTCTTCACCACCAAGGCGAAGGACAGCAGCGGGCGGGTCTTCGCCGCGGGCTCGGCGAAGGCGACGTTCCGGTGCGGGGCCACCGCGGGCGCCTACTGCGCCAGCGTCTGCAAAGGCTGAGGCGGGTACGCGCGGGGCGCGGGCGAGGCCTGCTATAGGCGCACTGGCTCCTCGCGGTGCGCGTCTCTCTGGAAGGAACGACCCATGAAATCGGTTGCGACCTGGCTCGCCGTGTCAACGCTGACGCTCTCGGCGGCCTGCACCCCGCCGTCCGAGTGGCAGACCCTCGCCACCGGCCTCGACGAGGCGCTGATGGGCGTCGGAGGCACCTCGGACAAAGACGTGTGGGCCGTCGGCGCCGACACCGGCCAGGGCCCGCTGGTGCTGCACTTCGACGGCGTCGCCTTCACCCGCGTGCCCACCCCCGGCGTCGCCACCCCGCTGTGGTGGGTGCACGCCTTCGCGCCGGGCCACGTGATGATGGCGGGCGCCAGCGGCGTGGTGCTCGAGTCGAAGGACGGCGCGCTGACCCGCCACCTCACCCCGGGGCTTGCGCGGCAGACGGTGTTCGGGCTGTGGGGCCGCTCCCCCTCCGACGTCTACGCCGTGGGCAGCAACACCTCGGGGCGCAGCGGCTTCATCTGGCACTTCGACGGCGCCTCGTGGACGACGCTGGCGCTGCCCGCCGACCTGCCCCGCCGCGCCGGAGAGCTCCCCGGCCTCTTCAAGGTGTGGGGCGCGGGCGACGAGGTCTACTTCGTGGGCGCTGACGGGCTGGTGCTCCGCCGCGTCGGCGACGGCCCGCTCACCCGGCTCGAGAGCAACAGCACCGACACCCTCTTCACCGTCGCCGGCGCCGGGAAAGACGTGTTCGCGGTCGGCGGCGGCCGCATGGGCGCGCTGCTCGAGAAGCGCGGCGACGCCTTCGGGCCCGCCACCGTCGAGGGCCTGCCGGCGCTCCTGCAGGGCGTGGCCAGCAACGGGCAGGTCACCTACGCCACCGGAGAAGGCGCCGCGGTGTTCGAGCGCAAGGACGGCAAGTGGGCCCGGGTGTCAACCAACCAGGCCGGCGGCGTCGAGTCGCTCCACGCGGCGTGGGTCGACCCGACGGGCGGCCTGTGGGCCGTCGGCGGCAACGTCATCAGCGACCTCACCCGCGGCGCCATCGTGCACTTCGGGCCTCCGAAGCGCCCGACGTACATCCAACCCGAGAAGCCCACGCCGCCCGCCGCCACCTGCCCCGACGCCGACGTCGACCCGAAGCCCCAGGCCTCGGCCGCCCGCCGGTGGAACGAGCAGCTGATGGCGTCGATTCGCCGAGACCTGCCGCGCCCCACGGTGCACGCGCGCAACCTCTTCCACGTCAGCGCCGCCATGTGGGACGCGTGGGCCGCCTACAGCCCCACCGCGAAGCCCGTCTTCGTCGGCGAGCGCCACACCCCCTCGAACGTGGCCGCCGCCCGCGACGAGGCCGTCAGCTACGCCGCCTTCCGCGTGCTCGACCACCGCTACCAGCGCGCCGTCGGCGGCAAGGTGTCGCAGGCCTGCTACCGCGCGTTGATGACGAAGCAGGGCTACGACCCGAACGACGGCGTGCTGACCGGCGACTCGCCTCGCGCCGTCGGCAACCGCATCGGCAAGGCCATCATCGACGCCCACGTCAACGACGGCGCCAACGAGGCCAACGACTACGCCGACACCACCACCTTCAAGTCCGTCAACGCGCCCATCGCCGTCGAGTCGGCCACCCGCGCGCCCGCGATGGACATCGACCAGTGGCAGCCGCTCGACCTCGCCATCGCCGCCACCCAGAACGGCATCGCGCTCACGCCCGGCGTGCAGGGCTACATCGGGGCGCAGTGGCGTGACGTGACGCCCTTCGCGATGACCCGCGCCTCGCCGGGGGCGCTCTACGCCGACGTGGGGCCGCCGCCCCGCATCACGCCCGCGACGATGGCCTGGGCCGTCGAGGTGATTCGGCGCTCCTCGAAGCTGGCGCCCGACACCGAGACCATCGACGTCTCGCCGGGCGCCTACGGCAACAACCCGCTGGGCAGCAACGCCGGCACCGGGCACCCGATGAACCCGGTGACGGGGCAGCCGTATGCGCCCGAGGTGGTGCCGCTGGGCGACTTCGCGCGCGTGATGGCGGAGTTCTGGGCCGACGGCCCCAAGTCCGAGACGCCGCCCGGCCACTGGAACGTGCTGGCCAACCAGGCGTCGGACCACCCGCTCTTCTCGCGCAAGTGGCGGGGCCAGGGCGCCGCGCTCGACCCGCTGGAGTGGGACGTGAAGGTGTACCTGGCCCTCAACGGCGCGGTGCACGACGCCGCCATCGCCGCGTGGGAGGCCAAGCGCGCCTTCACCTGCTCGCGGCCCATCACCATCATCCGCTCGGCGGCGGCGCGCGGGCAGTCCACCGACCGCTCCCTGCCCTCGTACCACCCCGATGGCCTGCCGCTGGAGCCCGGCCTCATCGAGCTCATCACCGCCGAGTCGGCGGCGCCGGGGCAGCGGCACGCGCACCTGGCCGGCTTCATCGGAGAGCTGGCGCTCAAGTCGTGGCTCGGCGAGCCGGGCGACTTCCACCGGCAGCTCTCGGGCGTGGGCTGGGCGCGCGCGGCCGAGTGGGTGCCGTACCAGAAGCGCTCCTTCGTCACGCCCGCCTTCCCCGGGTTCATCTCGGGCCACAGCACCTTCAGCCGCGCCGCCGCCGAGGTGCTGACGCTGGCCACCGGCTCGGCCTTCGTGCCCGGCGGCCTCGGCCGCGCCGTCATCGCCAAAGACACCTCGCTCACCTTCGAGAAGGGGCCCAGCGTGCCGCTCGAGCTGCAGTGGGCCACCTGGTACGACGCGGCCGACCAGGCCGGCCAGTCGCGGCTGTGGGGCGGCATTCACATCGAGCCCGACGACCTCGTCGGCCGCCGGGTGGGCGCCGCCGTGGGCCTGGCCGCGTTCGCGAAGGCCGAGACGTACTTCCCCTGAAGCACGCACGGCGGAGTGCCGCGGTGCGTCCCGGGCGGTGAAGCTGTCGGTCGCGGTGGGACTGACTCCGCGCAGCTCTCTTCGGGGCAGCGGGGTGGCGCGCGCGCCGGGGATTGCGCCGACGCAACCCGACGACGCGGCCGGGCGAGGTCATCGACGACAGGGTAGATCCAACCGCGGCGAGAGTGCTTCGATGGCGCCCTCGCTCCAGTCGAGGGGACATGAACCCGAAGTCACCGTACGCAGTTCTCCTCGACGTGATGAGCCAGGCCTCGCATGGCGTCGCGCGCGGCCAGCTCCTGCTCGACGCGACGGGCGTGGTGCGCGAGGCCGACGCGCGCGCCACCCAGGCGCTGGGCGGCGTGGCCGCGGGCCTTCGCCTCGACGTGCTGGTGCCCTTCCTGGCCGCCAACCCCGAGTTCGAGCGCGTGCTGGCCCAGCGCCGCGCGGGCCTGCTCGAGACCCGCGGGCCGGGCCTGTGTGGCGTCGCCCTGGCCCCGGCTGAGGTGGGCTTCGTCGGGGCCGTGCTGGTGGCGCCCGTCTTCGACGCCGCGTTCCAGGCCACGCCGGCGATGGTGGTGGTGGTGGACGCCGACCTCCACGTCGTCGAGGCCAACGCGCTGGCGCTGACGCTCTTCGGAGCCAGCCACGCCGAGGTGCAGGGCCGCCTCATCACCGAGCTCATCCCGTCTGAGCTGCTGGAGCAGGTGGTGCGGGCCTCGCTCGCGCGCCGCGAGGCGCCCGCGGTGGTGTCCTTCGAGTGGGCGCGCCCCGGGGGCCGCCGGGTGTTCGAGCTGCGCTGCAGCCGGCTGGCGGGCCGGCTCCAGCTGGCGGTGCTCAAGCTGCTCGACGTCACCGGCGAGCGCCAGCTGGCCCAGGAGCGGGAGCGGCTGCTCGAGGCGGTGCACCAGTCGCAGAAGCTCGACGCCATCGGCCAGCTCGCCAGCGGCGTCGCGCACGACATGAACAACGTGCTGGCGGTGGTGCAGACCTGCGCCGGGGCCCTGCGCGACGAGGTGCACGAGGCGCTCCACAAGGCCGACGCCGAGCAGATTCTGCTGGCCACCCAGCGCGCCCGCGACCTGCTGCACCAGCTGCTCACCTTCGCGCGCAAGACGCCGGCCCGCACCGAGCGCTTCGACGTGCTCGAGCTGGGCCGCGAGGCCGCCAGCCTGGTGACGCGGCTCTTGCCGCCGAACGTGCGGCTGGCGCTGAGGCTGCCGAGCGCGCCGTGCGAGGTGACGGGCGACCGCTCCCAGCTGCTCCAGACGCTCATCAACGTCAGCCTCAACGCCCGCGACGCGATGCCGCACGGCGGCACCATCACCTTCGCCGCGGTGTTCGACGACCGCCGCGTCAGCTTCACCATCTCGGACACGGGCGAGGGCATGCCGCCCGAGGTGATGCAGCGCGCCTTCGAGCCCTTCTTCACCACCAAGCAGCGCGGCAGCGGCACGGGCCTGGGCCTCTCGATGGCGTACACCTGCCTGCGGGCCCACCGCGGCGACATTCGCCTCGAGTCCGAGCCTGGCAAGGGCACGCGGGTGTCGATGTGGCTGCCGCGCGAGTGGCAGGCGCTGGCCGACACCGACACCGTGACGCCCATCACCGGAGAGCGCGGCGTGGTGATGGTGGTGGACGACGACGAGGCCACCCGCCGGGTGCTGGGCCGCTTCCTCAAGCGGCTGGGCTACGCGGTGCACCTGGCCGAGAGCGGCGAAGAGGCGGTGGCGCTGCTGCGCGACGGCCTGCGCCCCACCCTCGTGGTGTGCGACCTGGTGATGCCGGGCATCGACGGCAACCAGACGCTGACGCAGCTGCGCGCGCTCGAGCCGGCCGTCAGGGTCGTCATCACCTCGGGCTTCCTCGACGAGCGCAACGAGACCGAGATCCGCGAGGCGGGCGGCACCGGGCTCTTGCGAAAGCCCTTCTCGCTCGACGACGTGGCCCTCGTCGTCTCCCAGCTGAAGAGCTGACCGCCGGGCCCGGCTCCGAACGCACGCCCAGGGGTGCTCCGAGACCGCGAGCGCGCGCGACGGCGCCGCGCCGTCAACTGAGCGCTTCGGCGACCCAGTCGATGATGGCGCGCACGCGCGGCGAGGTGGCGTCACCGGGCGGGAACCGGGCGTAGAGCGCGAGCTCGCCCTGGCTCGCCTCGGCCAGCACCGGCACCAGGCGCCCGGCCGCGACGGCCTCCCGCACCAACAGCGTCGGCAGCCGCGCCAGGCCCAGGGCCTGCTCGGCCATCTCCATCAACGCCACCAGCGAGTTGGCCCACAGCCGGCGGGGCGGCGCGGCGAAGGCGCCCCCGAAGTCCCACTCGAAGGGCGCCGACGGCTCGGTGGGCATGAGGGCCAGGTGGCGCGAGAGCTCGGCCGGCGTGCGGGGCGTGCCGTGGGTGGCCAGGTACCGGGGCGCGGCGAACAGCGCGAAGCGGCTCGTCACCACCAGGCGCTGGCGCAGCGAGACCTCGGCCGGCGGCCCGTAGAAGAGCGCGACGTCCACGCGCTCGGTGAGGGGGTTGATGGCCACCTCCGAGGCGCGCAGCTCCACCTCGAGCTGCGGCCAGGCCTCGAGCAGCTTCGGCAACCCCGGCACCAGCACGCGGTACACCAGCTCCGGCGTCGCCGCGACGCGCACGGTGCCCTCGACCTCGTCGCGCCCGCGCACCACCTCACGCTCGGCGTCGCGCAGCTTCACCAGAATGTCTTTGCAGCGCTCGAAGAAGACCCGCCCATCTTCGGTCAGCCGGAACTGCCGCGTGGTGCGGTGCACCAGCTGCACACCCAGCCGGCGCTCCAGCCGCGTCAGGCGCTTACTGACAGCCGAAGGTGTCACGCCCATCACCACCGCCGCGCCAGACAAGCTCTGCGCTTCAGCGATGCAGGTGAAGGCGTGGAGGTCGAGCAGCGAGTCCATGGAAGGGGCACAGCACCGCGAAATGACTCGGTGGCGGCGCACCATGGCCCATGCGCCGCGTCGATGGCAGGTCGTTGTGGGTCTTTTTCTACCCCGGCATGAATCGGTCGCCGAACGGCGAAGGCATGTGATTACGGCAGGTTTGACCACCCCGAGAGGCCCAGGGCCGGCACGCGCGTGATGAGGAGCGGCTTCACGCAGAAGCCCGAGACGCAGGCTTCGTCGGCGCTGCAGCTGCCCACGGTGGTGCAGGCGCGCGTCGAGGGCGGCTGCGGCTTGTAGACGGCGGCCTCGGCCCAGGCGAGCGAGTCGAGGGTGGGGCAGCTGAAGCCGGCGTGGCTCACCAGGGCGGTGTTGGTGCCGGCGGCGGGCGCCTCGTTGAGCAGCTGCATCGACCTGGCGCAGCGCAGCGACTCCTCGTGCACATAGTAGGTCAGCTCCTGTCGCTGCTCGACGGTGGGGCCGAACATGAACTGCTGCGCGGTGGTGAAGCAGCGGCAGAACTCGCTCGAGAGCACGCGCCCGACCGTCACGCCGTTGGTCGAGAACCAGGTGCGCACGGCCATCGTCTCGTTCGCCGAGTTGACCGCGTCGAGCTGGCGCGCCGTGGTGGTGCACGACGGAGAATCCGACAGGCAGGTGCGCCACCAGTTGTCGGCCGACATGCCCGAGAGCGCCTGGGCGCACGTCTGGCCGGGGAGCGTCGAGGGGCACAGGTTGGTGCGGTCGGCGCAGACGTCGGCGGTGGCGTGCCGCCAGATGACGCTGTAGCCGCCGCCGCGCAGCGCCTGCTTGAGGGTCAAGGTGAGGGTGGCCGTCGCCCCCGAGGCGTCGCAGCCCGCGGTGGAGCAGCTGGCGGCGGTGTACGTGTACGTGCGGCCGGTCGTGGCGGTCGACGGGAGGAGGAGGTCGACGCGCTCGCTCGCCGAGGTGGCTGGGCCCTCGAACACCACCACCGGCGCGCCGGCGTCGCTGGCCGGCACCTCGGTGAGCGCGCGGGTGACGCGCGCGCGGTCGAAGCCGCCAGCATCGGGGTTCATCCACGCCAGCACGACGCGCTGCCCGTCGGGTGAGAGCGTCGCGGTCAGCATCGAAGGAGGCGCGAGGGCCCCGGCATCGACGCCCGCGTCGGCGGGGACGCCGGCGTCGTCGCTCGAGCCGGCGTCGGCGCTCGCGCCAGCATCGACGCTCGCTCCAGCATCGGCGCTCGCGCCAGCATCGACGCTCGCGCCAGCATCGACGCTCGCTCCAGCATCGACGCTCGCGCCAGCATCGGGAGAGACGCCGCCGTCGGCACCGAAGGGCACCGTGAAGGACACCGCCGCGGGCATCGCCTGGCAGCGACCGCACGCGTTGCAGGAGAAGGCGGCGTAGAAGAGGCGCGTGCCCGGCGCGAGGGTGCGGGTGGACTCGGCGTACTGCGCGCCCATGGTGGTCGAGACGATGTTGCCGTCGGTGAGCGACTGCGGCGCCGAGCCCACCTTGCGCACCAGCGTCGTCTGGAAGAAGCCGCTCGAGGCGGGCGGGGTGGTCCACGAGATGACGAGCGTGGTGCCCTGCGCGGCGGCCGAGAGCTGCGTCACCGGCTGCGAGGGCGGCGGCGTGGTGGCGCCGGGCGCGAGCTCGATGAGGGCGATGTCTTCGCTCCACCGGCCCTGGGTGTCCTGAGACCAGAGGCGGTAGCTGACGCTGCCGCAGGTGGTGGGCGCGGTGAGGTCGGTGAACGACTCGGCGAGCCCCAGGAACAGCACCGTGCCGTCGGTGCCGATGGCGTCACCCACCGCGGGCGTACCTTCGGGCTTGCGCGCGCGACCGCCGGGGAGGAACCGCGCCACCAGCGTGCGCGCGAGGTCACCGTCGGGCGCGTTCTTCCACGTCAGCGACACCGACCCATCGCTCATCAGGGTGGCGAGCTGGCGGGTGGGCGCTCCCGGCGCGCGGGTGTCGGGGGTCGTCGTCGTCGGGCTGCACGACGCGGCGAGCGCGGCGGTCAGAGACAGCAAGAGGCGGGTCGAGCGCATGGCGCCCTCTATACCCCGTCAGGGCCGGCCCGACTCAGCTCCGCGGCGGGGCCGGCGACGCGGTGCTCCCCGGTGGCGCTGAGGCTCCACGAGACCTGACGGGGACCGCGAACAGAGGCGCGGTCCACAGCTCGGCAGCGAGGCTGTGCAGCGCCGTCTTCTGCGCGGCCCCTGGCTGACCCGGCCGCCTTGACGGAAGGCGTGAAGCCAGCGCACGGTTTGGGCACGTGGGGGCCATGCGACACGCGCTGTTGATGGGCCTTGTTGGAGCCGCCTGGCTCAGTGACTGCGGCTGCGCGCCAGCACCCACGCCCTCACCTGCTCCGCCGCCCCGCGCCCCGGCGGGCCCCTGGTACTGCGCGTTCGTCCGCTGCCCCGACGCAGGCCTCCCACCGCTGCCGACCTCCTGCACCGCCGGCACCTGCGCGGGCTGCTGCGACCAGGACGGCGCCTGCCAGTCGGGCGGCTCGGCCTTCTCGTGCGGGCGCGGCGGCGACCGATGCAGGGCCTGCAACAGCCGCGAGGTGTGCACCAGCGGAGCCTGTGTGCCCGCCAGAGCGGCGTGCGGGCCCGGCACCTGCGCGGGGTGCTGCACGGCCGACGGCTTCTGCATGGTGGGCACGCAGCCGCTGGCCTGTGGCCGCAACGCGGGGCCCTGTGACCGGTGCGACTTCGAGTTCGAGTGCCTTCAAAACCAGTGCGTCAAGCCGTGCAACGCCAGCACCTGCGCCGGGTGCTGTGACGCAAACGGGGTGTGCCAGCAGGGCGCCTCCAACGGCGCGTGCGGGCGCGGAGGCGTCGCTTGCGAGCCGTGCCTCGGGAGGACCGTCTGTGGCTCGGGCCGCACCTGCACGGCGCCGGCCGGGTGCTCGACGTGTCGAACCGGCCAGTGCTGCCTCGACAACACCTGCGTCGAGGCCACCGTCGACCGCTGCGCGAGGGCCGGCCTGCCCAACGCCGAGTGCCGCCTCTGCGCCGCGCCCGAGCGCTGCGGCGGCGGCACCGAGGCGGGCTTCTGCGTTCGCCCCGGCGCGCGCCCGCTGGCCTCGAGCTGCGTGTGGGACGGTGACTGCGAGGCGCGCACGCCGTGGAGCCGCCCCACCTGCCTCGTCGGGCTCGCCTGGCCCACGGGCTACTGCAGCGACGCCTGCGGGCCCTCGACCTGCGCGGCGCCAGACGTCTGCGGAGACACCCTCGGGCGCGCCGTCTGCCTCAAGGGCTGCGCCGTCGCGGGCGAGGCCTGCGCTGACGCCGGGAGCACCCGCTGCGAGCCGCTCGTCGATGGGGGCGCGGCGACGAACGCGTGCGTGCCGCCGTGTACCCCGGCGACGGCCGCCGTCAGGTGCGCCAGCGGCAGATGCCACGGCGATGGCCTCTGCTGCGGCGCGACCGGCAACGTCTGCTGCGAGGTCGGCGCGCCCTGCGCCGGCTCCTCGCGCGACGGCGGAGTCTCGGTCTGCGGCGTCGACGGCCGGTGCTCCTGACCCCGACGACTGCATCGTTTTCTTGGCCGCGTGGCGATTCTGGAGTGTGCCACCTGGGCGCGGCGCCGCGCCGGCTCTCCTTTCGAGTCAGTGTCAACTCGCTCCCGAAGTCTGGCCATCGCCCACGCGCAACGAGCCCCGTCACCACGTTGCTCGGGGGCTCCGGGTTCTCGTCGGGGTGCCGGCCGGTCATCGACCGCCTCGTTCACCCGAGGCGCTGCGCACAGCCGCAGCGACGACGGGCCGCGAGCAGCTCGGCCCGGGGCGCGCTCCGTCGGCGCCACCGCTCCCCGCCCCCTGCCCGACCGCGCCAGTCTACGGCTGACGCGTCAGGGGGCCTGCGAGTAGACGCCGCCCATGTCCGCCGCCGACACCGAAGCCGAAGGCATGAAGGCCCTGATGGAGGGCCGCGCCGGCGACGCCGTGGCGCTCCTCAATCGCGCCGCCGACGAGTTCATCGCCGAGCAAGACGACCCGGGCGCCGTGGCGGTGCTGGCCAACCTCGCCTTCCTCCACCGGCAGCAGCACGAGCTTTCGCGCGCGCTGGAGCTGGCCAACCAGGCGCTGGCCTTCGGCGTGGCGCCGGCTGACTCGGCGATGGCGCTGGTGAACTGCGCGGGGGTGCTCGACCGCGCCCTCGACCGGCGCGCGCGCGGCGTGTGGATGCTCGCCGCCCAGGGCTTCACCGGGAAGCAGCCGCTGATGCAGGTGGTGTGTCTGGCGCACGCCATCGGCGCGGAGCTCGCGCACCAGGGGCCCGCCGCGGTGAGCGCCGCCCGCGCGCTGCTGGCCCAGGTGAACGCCGGCGCGCCCACGCCCATGCTGGCGGGCTTCGTCGGCGCCATCGGAGACTCCGCCGGGCCGGCCGGCCTCCCCTTCCTCGCCCAGGCCGTGGGCCTCATGGTGTCCGACCCGACGGCCTTCACCGCCTCGACGCAACCGCACTGGGCGCTGCTGGTGGAGCGCCTCGGCGCCGACCACGCCCTCGCCGTGCCGCTGTGCGCCTTCGGCCTCGGGGCCGCCCTCGCCCGCCGGGGAGCGCCCGACTTCCAGGCCGTCTCGTCGGGCGTGCGGGCGGTGTTCGAGGCGTGCGCGCGCGCCCGCGGCCTCGACGACGCCGCCTTCGCCGCGCTGACCCAGCAGCACGCCGCCTCGCTCGAGGCGCTCCCCGACGCGCTCCTGGCGCTGGTGACCGAGGGCAGCTGGGTGTTGCCACGGCGCGCCTGAGGGCGTCGCCTCGTTGAGGCGCTTCCCAGCGCGCGCGCGGGGGTGCAGGGTAGGCCCTGCCATGAGTTCTCTGCCTCCCTTCTCGGCCGACGACGCGCTCGCTTCACTCCTCGCTGACGCGCTCCGCCACGGGCGCCCCGTGGACGACTCGGCCTTCGACGCGCTGCTGAGCCAGACGGCGCGGGCGAAGTCGGGCGGCTTCTGGTCGGCCGTCGAGGTCGCCCAGACGGCGAGCCGCTGGCTCTCAGAGGCGAACGCCACGCGCGTGCTCGACGTGGGCGCGGGCGTCGGCAAGTGGTGCGCCGTCGCCTCGCTCACCAGCGGCCACCGGGTGTGGGGCCTCGAGCAGCGCGGCCCGCTCGTCTTCGAGGCGCGCAAGCTCGCCCAGCGGCTCGGCGCCGAGGTGGTGATGCTCGAGGGCACGCTCGAGAGCGTCAACGCCTCGCGCTTCGACGGCCTCTACTTCTTCAACCCCTTCGCCGAGCACATCGCCGACAAGTACGACCTCTACGACGAGACCATCACCCCGTCGCTCGACACCTACCTGCGCGACGCCAGGACGGTCGAAGGCTGGCTGCGGGCCGCGAAGCTGGGCACCGCGATGGTGACGTACAACGGGCTGGGTGGCCGCATCCCCACGTCGTGGGCCTGCCAGAAGAAGGCGCGCCTCGCCGGCCACGTGCTGCGCCTGTGGGTGAAGACGCGCGAAGAGACCGACCGCGAGGCCTTCGTCGAGGTGCAGGACCTGCTCATCACCGCCAGCATGCTCGCGCGGCTCTCGAAGGAGTTTCCGCAGAGCCCCCTGGAAGACCTGCTCGTCTCGCGGCTGGTGGCCGACTGGCAGCCGTAGCGCGCCTTCAGCGAATGCCCGACAGCGTGCCCGAGTCGTCGTCTTCGTCGAGCACCTCGAAGATGGCCGTGCGCACGCGGCTGCCCAGCAGCGGCCGCTCGCCCAGCGGCGTCACGTCGAAGCGCGCGCCCACCGCCGCCAGCGTCTTGCCGGTGATGAGCACCTGCCCCGCCTCGGCCGACTGGCACAGCCACGAGGCCACGTTCACCGGCTCACCGATGGCGGTGTAGTCGAGCCGCGCCTCGGAGCCGACCGCGCCGGCCAGCACCTTGCCGGTGGTGAGCCCCACCTTCAGCAGCAGCCGCTCGGCGGCGGGGCGCCTGTGCATCGCGCGCTCCCACTCCGCCTTCAGCGCCATCGCCGCCCGCACCGCGCGAATGGCGTCGTCACCTTTGCCGTAGGGCGCGCCGAAGAGCGCCATCACCGAGTCGCCGACGAACTTGTCGACGGTGCCCTCGAAGCTGAACACCAGGGGCGTGGCCACCCGGTAGAACTCGCTCAAGAGGTCGGCCACCTTGTCGGGCGGCAGCTTGAAGGCCAGGTCGGTGAAGCCCGCGATGTCGGCGAACAGCACCGTCACCTGCTTCTCTTCGAGCTGTGACAGCCGCGCCGTCTTCTGCGCCAGCTCGCCCACGCGCCGCTCGACGATGTCGGGGCCGTGAAAGCGCTCGAGCGCCGAGCGCAGGCGGTCGCTGCTGGCGGGCCGCGCCGAGAACTTGTGCACCGCCGTCAGCAGCAGCTGCGAGAGCGCGGTGCAGACGTCGAGCAGCGCCTCGATGGGCTCGTCGTTCACCTGGGTGCGGTTGAGGTACAGCACGCCGTCGAAGGGCGCCTTCTGGCCGATGGGCACGCAGAGCACCTGGTCGATGCCGTAGAGCACCACGCTCTCGCGCTCGGCGAAGCGGCTGTCGTCGCGCACGTCGGCCACCGCGATGGCCTGGCCCTGGGCGAGCGCGGCCTCGACGATGGCGTCAGAGACGGGCACCTCACCCTTCGCCAGCTTCTTCGCGTGCCGCACCGCCGCCGGCACCAGCACGCCGGTGGGGTGCCGCAGCAGCACCACGCCCGTCGACGCGCCCACGCGCTTCATCACCGTGTCGGTGGTGTCGTCGAGGAAGGCCTGGAGCGTCGGCGCGGTGGCCAGCCGCTCGGCGACGCGGAACAGCATCACCAGCGAGTGGAACGCGACCGGGTACGAGGGCCCGTCGCTGCGAACGCCGCCAGGCGAGTCGTGCTCGTCGGTGTCACCCGAAAGGCGACGCCTGACCCTGCCAGCGACGGGCGGCGGCTCGGCCTCGACCTCGAAGGGCAGCGAGTTGTCGAGGACCTTGCGGACGATGGAGTCCTGGATGTCGCGGGCCATCAACACCGCGTGCGAGACATCGACGCCGCGGCCGAAGCGCCGAACGGCTCCACCGCCACCTGCGTCCACCATCTCGGTGGCGGCGGTCTCGGCCGTCGAGGGCTGCCGCACCACCAGCGAGTTCTCGCCCACCGCGACGACGTCGCCGGGCTTCATCGGCGAGGTGCCCACCACCTTGTCGCCGTTGAGCCGCGAGCCGTTGCGGCTGCCCAGGTCTTCGAAGACGAGCGCGTTGCCGGTGACGTGGAAGTTGGCGTGCTTTCGCGAGACGAGGTCGCCCGACAGCACGATGTCGTTCTCGTCGGCGCGGCCGACGTGGGTGGTGCCTTCGGGCAGGTCGTACTTCGTGTCGAAGTAGCCCGGGCCATTGATGACGAGCTGCCACATCGGTGGGCACAGTATGCCCGAAGGCTGCGCGGCCTCGCAGGAACAAGCGCGCGCCGGTGAAACGACGAGGCCCGCCGCTTCCACGAGGGAGGCAGGCGGGCCCGAGGTCACCGAGGAGGGCTCGGTTACTTCTTCTTCGCGTCCTTCGGCTTCTTGCCGGCGCGGGCGGTGCTGCCCTCGAAGAGCGCCTTCATGTCGACGGGCGTCTCTTTCTTCGCGGTGAGGATGGTGTTGACGGCGCGCAGAATCTTGGTGCGCACCTTGCGGGCCACGGGCACCTCGGCGGCGGCGGCCTCGACCTGCTTGGCGGTGACGCCACGGCCCATGCGCTCGGGCTTCTTGAGGTCGAGCTCTTCGTACTTCTTGGCCGCCAGCTCCTTGTTCTTCCGCTTGGCGGTGCGCTTGACGAGCAGCGAACGCGAGTCGGCGTCCCACGTCTCGATGCGCTTGCTGGTGTCGTGAATCTGCTTGGAGGAAATCTTCTTCGACTCGAGGAAGCTCTTGAACGTGCCCATGGGGTTCAACTCCACAAAGAGGGTGACCGGGAGCCGGTCGTGATCGGGAAAGGAGGCGCCTCTTGCCCCACGTCCGAGGGGAATGCAACCCGTCCGTACCTCTGAACTTGATCGCGGCCGGGCTTTGTGGGTAAGGGGGCTCCCTTCCGTTCGTCTCACCTTTCCACGAAGGCAGCACTGCACATGGCCAAGACCTCGTCCATCATCAAGAATGACCGCCGCCGCGCGATGGCGCTGAAGTTCCGCCCCAAGCGCCTCGAGCTCAAGCAGATCATCAAGAACCCCGCGACGTCGGTCGAAGACCGCGCCGCTGCCATGGCCAAGCTGCAGAAGCTGCCCCGTGACGCGAGCCCGGTGCGGGTCGTCGCGCGCTGCCGCGTGACCGGCCGCCCCCGCGGCAACCTGCGCAAGTTCGGCCTCTCGCGCATCATGTTCCGCGACAAGGCGCTGGCGGGCGAGCTGACCGGCGTCGTCAAGGCGAGCTGGTAAGCCTCTTCAACTTCTCCCAAAGGAAAACACCATGTCCCGCGTATGTCAGGTGACGGGCAAGCGCCCGATGGTTGGCAACAACGTCAGCCACGCCAACAACAAGACGAAGACCCGTTCGCTGCCGAACCTCCAGAAGCACCGGTTCTGGCTGGCCTCGAAGAAGAAGTGGGTCACCCTCCGCGTGTCGACCCACGCGCTGCGCATCATCAACGTCAAGGGCATCGAGGCGGTGTACGCCAAGCTCGAGCGTGACGGTCAGGTCTAAGCGGCCCGTCGTCAGGTGAAGTGCCCCGAAGCCGTCGCGGAGCCCTCGTGCTCCCGGCGGCTTTGGTGTTTTCGAACCCGTAAGGCCACCGGAGCCCTCTGCATGCTGACCCTCGTCGTCGCGCTGCTCCTCACCGCCCCCGAGGCGCCCGCGCGCAGGCCCGTCGTCCCCCAGGCGTCGGCGGGCGAGCCGAGCGGGAGCAGGAGCGCTCAGCCTGCGGCCCCTCCCCTGACGACCGACGCGCCGACGCAGCACGTGCGGTTGGTTGAGAAGGTGGACGTGAGGCCCGGCGCGCCGCCGCCGCCGCCCTCGACGCGGAAGCTCGAGCTGGTGCGCGTGGACGAGGGCGCCGAGACGGTGGTGTGCACGCTGCCGTGCGACCAGCTGGTGGTGATGCCGAACCACGAGTTCTTCGTCACCGGCCCCGAGACGACGACGTCGGCGAAGTTCACGCTCAAGGAGCTCGCGCGCAACGACCGCATCGACGCCACCGTGAAGCCGGGCGACCGGGGGCTGTGGGCGCTGGGGCTGGTCGGCACCCTCGTCGGGAGCCTGGGCGTCGCCACCGGCGCGACGCTGGCGCTGGTCGGCCTGGCCCGCCGCACCGAGGGGCTCACCATCGGCGGCGTCATCTCGCTGCTGGCCGGCGGCGTGCTGCTGGTGCTCGGTGGCCCCGCGCTGCTGAACCACGCCACCATCGTGCAGGCGAGCGAGGGCTGAGACGCCGGTCAGGCCCCGGGCCCCTCTGGCCGTGCCTCCCCTCTGCCCCGGCGGACTCGTCCCTCCAGGGCGCCGGGCCCGCTCGCCGACCGACGGATGCGTGCGCCACCGCTCGCCACCGAGTGACGCGTACGCCACCGCTCGCCGACCGACGGATGCGTGCGCCACCGCTCGCCGACCGACGGATGCGTGCGCCACCGC
>JACSRE010000340.1 GCA_014879945.1 Myxococcus sp. | reverse complement strand
GAGGAGCCGCGGGCGGCGCGTCGGGAGGCGTGGGCGGAGGCGCAGCGGGCGGCTCGAGTGGCGAGAGCATCTGGGTCCGCACCGGAACCCAGGTGCTCAGACAGCGACCGGCTGGGTCGCAACCCATCGCGGTTTCAGCGAGTGGAGTGCCTTGCAAAGACTTCTCGGTCAGTCACGACGGTTCCCTGGTCGTCATGATCTACGATCAGCAACCAGAGACCGTCGTCGTGGCGCCGAGCGGCGGTGGCAGTGAGCAGCTCATCTACACAGCGCTGCTGAACGAGGCGCTCTCGGCTCCCATCATCTCTCCGGACAACCAGTGGGTCGCGTTCACGAAGGGCTCCACGGGCAGTGACCTCATGGTCGTCTCGGTCGCACCACCGCACCTCCCCATTCGCGCGACGCCCGGCCGACAGCAGGTGAGTGGTTTGGGGCCCTCGCGGTACGCGTTCTCGCCAGACTCGCGCTCCATCGCCGTGACAGGGGACCTGGCGGTGAGCGGCCGCCTCGACCTGCGTGTCTTCAGCCTCACGACGCAGCTCGAGACCATCCTCATCTCGGCCTCGGAGGTCGTCGCTGGTGGTGGGGTGAGAGAGATTGGCTGGTCGAATCCTGGAACGCTGTTGGCTCGCGCGTCGCTGCTGGCGACTCCCTCACAGACCCATCAAATCGTCACCTGCGCTGTGGCGGGCCCGTGCAGCCTGCTCCCGGGTGACCCTGGCAACGGGGTCACGACCGTCGGAGCCATGGCCGTCGCTCCAGATGGCGCGTTCCTCGTCTACACGGGCAACCAACGGACCGGGTTCGTCGACCTGTACCGAATCTCGACCCTGGGCGGCTTATCGACGCGAATCGTCCAGAGTCCTACCCAGGCTGGACGTATCGGGAACAGCTCGCTCGTCATCAGTCGTGACAGTCAACGCGTCGCGTTCGTGGCAGATTTCGCGAACCCGATGTCGTTCTTCGATGTGTATGTCATTCCAGCAGCGGGAGCGACCGCCGTTCAGCCCCTCGTCGTCGCGACGGCGAGCCAGGCCATCGATACCCTCGAGTTCTCGCCAACGGCCACCTCACTGGCCTTCCGCCTCCGCATGGCGGCGACTGGCCCCTACGGAGCCTTCCGGACGGTGAATCTCACCACCCCGGGGCAGAGCCCGGTGCTGCTCCAGGCCTCGCCGGTGGTCGACCTGCGCTGGTCTCCGTGAAGTCGATGTCCCCCGGGCTGTGAATCGTCAACGTTCGCCTGACGCTACCCGACAAGCTGGGGTTGGCCCGCGTGGGAGCAGGGCGAGGCGTGGCCGCTCGACGACGACGGCCGCGGGCCGTGCTCGACACTTCAACGCGCTCTGACCGGCGAAGCGGTGGCGTTCCTCTTTCAGGGCGCGGCTGGGCGGCTCGCCTTGCGATGGCCGGCCGGGTGAGCCGATGGCTCAGGTCTTCACCACCGGGCAGCCCCAGCCGTCGTAGTCACCGTCGAGCGGCGTGATGAGATCGAGCACCTCGACGACGAAGGCGTCGGCCTGCCCGTCGGCCAGGGCGTCGTCGCGATGGAACTTCAGGCCCAGGCGCCCGTCGTCGTGCTGCTCGATCGGGTCTGTCGCGAAGCCCGCGGCGGTCAAGCGCGCCACCGCCTCGTTCGCCTGGCCGGGGCTGCCGAAGAACGCCAGGTGATCGATGGTGCGCGCCACGCTCATCACGTCGCCCGCCTGCTCGAGCTGCTCGAGCAGCGAGCGGTTGGCGATCGACTGCAGCGCGTAGGCGTCGGGGTAGAGGAAGTCGGTGAAGAGGCTCCAGCCGGGGTCTTCGGCCGCGAGGTACTCGACCTCGTAGGGCTCGACCGGCCCCAGCAGCGCCTCGAGGTCGTCCAGCTTCGGCCCCGCTTCCGACGGCAGGTAGAAGAAGAACTCGGTCGCGCCGCGGGTCACCAGCCGGCCGACGTAGCGCGCGTCGACCTTCGCCCTGAGGGCGTCGACGAGGCCGTCCTCCAGGGCGCCCATCGGCTCGAGCTCCGAGGCGTCGCGCAAGCCGTCGTCGCGGGGCTTGAGCAGCGGCACGCGCAGCTGCAGGCGAAGGGGGTGGGTCTCGAGCGGCGTGGCGCTCAGGTCGACCACGAACGACGCCGGGTGCTCATCGAGGCGCGTCATGTAGAAGCCGAAGTTCGGTTGCCAGGGCGTGCTCATCGGAGCAAACCGTAGCTGGAACCTCACGCCGTCGTCTCTGGCTCGAAGGAGTCATCATGAACGCGCTCATCCTCTCGTTGGTGCTCGGTGCTGATCCCTCGGTCGCGGCCCCCGCGGTCGCGCCGGTCGACCCCGTCGCCGTCAAGGCCCGCGCCGCCCTGGGGCCCTTCAAGAAGTCACTCAAAGAGGCGCTCACCACCGCGATGGCGAAGTCGCCCGAGGCGGCCGTCGACGTCTGCTCGAGGGACGCGCCCGCGCTGGCGGCCAGGCACTCGAGCGCCGAGGTGACGCTGGGCCGCAGCGCCTTCAAGCTGCGCAACCCGAAGAACGCCCCCGCCGACTGGGTGAAGGGCGCGATGGAGGCGCTCGCGAAGGAGAAGTCGGGCTCCGAGGCCTCGAAGGTGGTGCCGCTCGAGGGTGGACGGGTGGGCTACGCCGAGGCCATCTGGGTCGGCGCGCCGTGCCTGGTGTGTCACGGCGAGGCGGTCGCGCCCGGGCTCGACGCGAAGCTCAAGGCGGCCTACCCCCAGGACGCCGCGCGCGGCTTCAAGCTGGGCGACTTTCGCGGCGTGTTCTGGGCCGAGCTGAAGACGAAGTAGCTTCGTTTCGGGTTGCTTTGTCGCGTCGCTCGCGAAAGAGGCGCGGCCATGCCGATTCGCCGTGGTGCCCTCTCGTTCGCCCGCTTCCGTCTCGACGGCAGCGTTCCCAAAGACACCCGCAAGTGGCTCAGCAAGGCCCTCGAGGCGCGCGCCTTCGAGGGCATCGACCCGAAGGGTGATGACGACCGCGCCTCGGGCTTCGTCTCGCTGGAGCGCCCCGAGGTGGCCGAGTTCCCCGCCGGCGAGCTGTTTCGAGGCATGCACGCCTTGTTCGCGTGGCGGGTCGAGAAGCTCCGCATCCCCGGCCAGCTGATCCGCGCGCAGCTGTCGGAGTGGTCGCAGGCCTTCGAGCAGAAGAACGGCCGCGCGCCGGGGCGCCGCGAGAAGACCGAGCAGAAGGACGTGATTCGCCGGGTGCTGCGCAGCAAGACCGAGCCGGGCGTGAAGGTCTTCGACGTCAGCCTCGATCTCGCCGCGAAGGAGCTGGCGGTGTGGGCCACCTCGCGCTCGGTCGTCGACGAGGTGACCGAGGCCCTGGCCTCGTCGCTCGACGTGAAGCTCATCCCCAAGGTCCCCGCGTCGCTCATCGACGCCGATACGCTCGACCGGCTGGCGCCCACCACCGAGCTGTTCGGTGACGAGCTGGCGACGCCGAAGCAGCGCAAAGACGAGGTGCCGTGATGGCGTCGAAGAAGCAGGCCCAGAGCGAAGCGAAGTTCATGCGCGGCGACGCCGGCGTCGACGGGCAGGCCACCGTCGAGAAGGCCGACCCCGTCGAGGCCGAGCAGGCCAAGGCGCGCGAGGCGCTCTACCGCGGGCGCACCTGGCTGGGCCGCGAGGCGCTCACCTGGGTGCTCTTTCGCAGCAACGACGCCAACCCCATCGCGGTGCTCGACGACGAGCCGCTGAAGGTGCTCTTCAACGGCAGGCTGACGCTCCGGGCGGCGGCCGGCGACATCACCGAGGTGGCGGTAAAGGGCGTCAACGCGCCCTACGCCCAGCTGATTCGTCAGGCCGCTGATCGCGGGCTCCTGGTGCACTCGGCCCGGCTGGCCATCACCTGGCAGGAGCGCTCCTACGAGCTGACCCTCGACGCCGAGCAGTTCGACGTGCGCGCCGGCAAGACGCCGGAGCTGATGAGCGAAGACGACGACGAGAAGGTGACCGAGCGCCTCGACCACGTCGCCGTGCTCGGCCGGCTGATCGACGCCGTCCTGGCTCGTTTCATGGCCTTGCGCACCTCGCCCCAGTGGAAGAAGACCATCGTGCCCGAGCTCAAGGCGTGGATGCGGGAGGGCTGACCGGGCTGATCAGGCCCCTCGTCCCCGCTGACGCGACCGGGGCTTGACCACCTCACGGGGCTGGCATACACGCCACAGCCTTTCCGGCGTTCGCCCGTTTGGGCGCCGACCGGGACTCGCTTCGCAAGAACGAGATCAACGAAAACGAGGACATCACGATGTACGCCGTCATCCGCACTGGTGGAAAGCAGTACCGCGTGGCCGAAGGCGACGTCATTCGCATCGAGAAGATCGCGGGTGAGTCGGGTTCGGAAGTGAAGTTCGACGAGGTGCTGATGGTCGGCGGGAGCGACTCGCCGAAGGTCGGCAAGCCCATCGTCTCGGGCGCCAAGGTCACCGGCAAGATCGTTCGCCAGACCAAGGCCCGCCGCGTCGTTCACTTCCGCAAGGAGAAGGAAGGCTGGACGCGCATGCGCGGCCACCGGCAGCCCTTCACCGAGATCAAGATCACCGGCGTCGCGGCCTGATCGCCGCGGCACTCACACTTTCCTTCAGAGGACTCGACTTCAATGGCACATAAAAAAGGGCAGGGCTCATCTCGCAACGGCCGTGACTCGAACTCACAGCGCCGCGGCATGAAGGTGTCGGGCGGCCAGATGGTCCCCGCCGGCACGATCATCATCCGCCAGCTGGGCACCGTCGTTCACCCGGGCACCAACGTGCGCGCGGGCCGCGATCACACCCTCTTCGCGCTCGTCGACGGCGTCGTCACCTTCGAGCGCAAGGACAAGAAGCGCAAGCAGGTGTCGGTGTACCCGCCGAAGGACGCCGCCCAGACCGCCAAGGTCTGAGTCGTCTCGATGAGGTGCTCGTGAGCGGGTCGCGTTCCTTCCCTGAGGAGGAGCCGACCCGCTTCGTGTTTTCGCAGTCTGCGTTGGGGAGCCCATGAAGTTCGTCGATGAAGTGCACATCAAGGTGAAGGCGGGCGATGGAGGCAACGGCGCCGTCGCGTTTCGCCGCGAGAAGTACGTCGACAAGGGCGGCCCCTCGGGCGGCGACGGCGGCAACGGCGGCTCGGTCATCTTCAAGGCCACCGAGCAGCTCACCACGCTGCTCGACTTCCGCTACCACTCGCTCTACCGCGCCCGGAACGGGTACCACGGCATGGGCAGCGACATGAACGGCGCGGGCTCCGACGACCTGATCCTCGAGACGCCCGTGGGCACGCTGGTGCGCGATCAGCACACCGGCGAAGAGCTGGTCGATCTCTCGGTGGCCGGGCAGACGTTCGTGATCGCCAAGGGCGGCCGCGGCGGGCTGGGCAACATCAACTTCGCCACCTCGACGCGGCAGACGCCCCGCTTCGCGCAAGACGGCACCCCAGGCCAGGAGCGCGACCTCACCCTCGAGCTCAAGCTGATCGCCGACGTCGGCATCGTGGGCTTCCCCAACGCGGGCAAGTCGACGCTCATCAGCCGCGTCTCGCGGGCCCGGCCCAAGGTGGCCGACTACCCCTTCACCACCCTGGTGCCGAACCTCGGGGTGGTGCCGTACAAGGACAAGAAGTCGTTCGTGATGGCCGACATCCCCGGGCTGATCGAGGGCGCCAGCGAGGGCGCGGGGCTGGGTCACCAGTTCCTTCGCCACGTCGAGCGCTGCCGCGTGCTGGTGCACCTGGTCGATCTGTCGGCGGTCATCGAGGGGCGTGACCCCGTGGCCGACTTCGACACCATCAACACCGAGCTCAAGAAGTACTCGGGGCTGCTCGCCCAGAAGCCGATGGTGGTGGTGGCCAACAAGCTCGACCTGCCTGACGCGCGGGCGGCGCTGCCGAAGTTCCTCGCGGCGATGCAGAAGCGGCGCATCCGGGTGCTCGAGCTGTCGGGGGCGACCGGCGAGGGCCTCCAGCAGTTGATGGACGCCTGTGCTCAGCAGCTGTTCTCGCAGGCCTCGCTCAAGACCCGCATCAAGCAGCAGGACGCGCTGCGCGACGTGGTGACCGCCGAGACGGCCTTCCGCGCGCCCAGGGCCGAGAAGCCGGCGGCCGTGAAGAAGAAGGCGAAGCCCGCCAAAAAGCCCGCGGCCGCGAAGCAGAAGACGGCTCCGAAGAAGCCGGCGCCGAAGCAGGCCAGGGCGAAGCCGGGCGCTGCCCAGCAGCCCCAGAAGAAGGCGAAGGCGAGGGCGCGGGCGTGACCGGCGGAGGCCCGAAGTACCAGGTCTTCGAGGGGCAGCCGCTGCCTGACGATCTCCTCCTCGAGCCCCGCAAGGAGCGCATCGACAAGGTGATCGCCAGCCGCACCCGCAACCTCGTGGTGGTGCTCGATCGCCTCGAAGACAGCTTCAACATGGCGGCGGTGCTGCGCACCTGCGAGGCCATGGGCGTGCAAGAGGTGCACGTGGTGCGCAACCCCGAGGTGCCCTGGTCGCCCAACACCAAGGTGACGCAGGGCTGCGACAAGTGGCTCGACCTCACGCGCTACGAAGACTTCGCCGCGTGCCATCGGGCGCTCAAGGCCCGCGGCTTCTCGATTCAGGTCTCGGCGGTGCGTGACGGGGCCAGGAGCCTCTTCGAGCTGAAGTTCGATCAGAAGGTGGCGCTGGTGTTCGGCAACGAGCGCTTCGGGGTGAGCGACGAGGTGCTGGCGCTGGCCGACGGCGTCTTCTGGCTGCCGATGCTGGGCTTCACCCAGAGCCTCAACATCTCGGCGGCGGCGAGCGCCTGCATCACCCGCGCGGTCGCGTGGAGGCTCGAGCACCTGGGCCGGCACGGCGATCTCTCGGAAGAAGAGGTCGGCACGCTCCGCGACCGGTTTCGTCTGTTGTCGGTGAAGCAGCGCGGGCGCCTCTACGGCCAGCACGTGAAGAGGGGTTGAGCCCTCGCGTCGAAGCCCGCACCACCGGTTTCCCGAACGAATAGGAGTCTTTGCACATGCTCGCCCGCGCGTTTCTCGTTCTCTTCGTCAGCCAGGTGCCCGAGGGCAACCCCATCGCGATGAGCGCGAAGAAGGCCGCCGCGAGCCGTGACGCCGGCGTGCCCACCCTCGATGGAGGCGTGCGGGCGCTCGCGCGGGTGACTGACGCGGGGGCGGCGGGAGGCGACGCGGGGGTTGCGGCCCTCGAGGTCGTCGCGCCGAAGCCGGTGATGGCGCCCGCGGTGAAGGCGCTCGTGGACCGCATGCAGGCCTTCTACGAGGCGACGAGCGACTTCAGCGCCGACTTCCGACAGGACTACTTCTACAAGATCAGCAAGCGCACCCAGACGTCGACGGGCACGGTGCTCTTCCGCAAGCCGGGCCTGATGCGGTGGGACTACGCGAAGCCGGCGGCCAAGACGTTCGTGCTCGCGGGGGTGAAGATCTACATGCACGACCCCGAGGCGAAGCTGCTGACGGTGGCGAGCATCGGCACCAGCAAGCTGTCGGCCTCGGTCACGTTCCTCTTCGGCCAGGGCAAGCTCGCCGACGAGTTCGCCATCACCCAGAAGGACTGCGCGAAGTGCACCGGCACGCTGCTCCAGCTCGAGCCGCTGGTGCCCGACGTCCGCTTCACCCGCATCTTCCTCGAGGTCGACCCGAAGTCGGCGCAGGTGCTCAAGAGCACCGTCGTCGACCCCGACGGCAGCGAGAACGCGATCTCGTTCTTGAACCTGAAGTCCAACACCGGCCCGGCGTGGGACGGCGGGACCGGCAGCGTCGACCCGCGCTTCAAGTTGAGCCCGCCCGCCGACACCCAGGTGCAGGACTTCACGATGGGCGTGGGCGCGCAGCCGAAGCCGTAGCGCAGCCCGGCCGAAGCCGCGCGCGAACGCCCGGGCGAGCGGGCCAAGGCAGGACCCGAAGCGGTGGGAGAAGCCGAAGGGAGCCGTTGCGCTCGTGCGAGGGCTGCCCTGCGGTCGGGTCGTAGACATCGCGCCGCTGCTCGTCAGGAGCCGACACTCCATCTGCCAGGATTTCGGCTATGGCGTGCCCATGTCTCTGCGCCTCGTGGCTGCGATGTGTGTCGCGTCGTCGGTGGTGGCCTGCAACTGCGGTCCAGGCGGCGCCGTGGTCATGGAGCCCAGGCGAGACGGCGGCCTCGGCGGTGGTACCGCATCCGCCGGCGGCTCGGCGACGGCGGGCGGCTCGGCGACGGCGGGCGGCTCGGCGACGGCGGGCGGCTCGGCGACG
>JACSRE010000292.1 GCA_014879945.1 Myxococcus sp. | reverse complement strand
CCGCCGAGCCGCCCGCCGCCGAGCCGCCCGCCGCCGAGCCGCCCGCTGCCGAGCCGCCTGCCGCCGAGCCGCCCGCTGCCGAGCCGCCCGCTGCCGTGCCGCCCGCTGCCGTGCCTCCAGCGTCCGAGTCGTCATCGATGACCGGTGGGCACGCACAGAAGGAGAGCACGAGCACTACAGTCAGGCGTCTGGTCATCGCTGTCCCCTCGAAGAACGCGCGGCCTGAGACCGCCACTCTGACATTCCTAGCACGGCCCCGGGAGGAGCCCTCAGCCAGGGGCAGGAGGGCTGAGGCGCGTCGACGCCTTGCCCGGAGACGCAGGTTCACCGTGAGGGCGGGGAGCACGAGAGCCCGTCGGCGAGCTCTCGCGCGCGCTCGAGCGACACGCTGCGGGGGCGCACGTCACGCCACTCGGCCTCGAAGGCGCCGAGGGTCTCGCACGCGCGGCTGCGCTCCGACGCGCCTGCACCCGCGCGAGCATCAACCCCACGCGCGGCGCCATGAAGCTCCACATGCACAGCGCCTTGGCGCGCGTGAGAATCCGCTCCGCGCTCCATCGCGCGTCGCTCCCCGTGGCCATGCTGGAGCGCCGCCGTTGGTCTTGCAGAAGGGCCGAACCCTCTCGACCGCGATCGGCGAGCGGTTGGCGGCGACGACACCTCGAGCGGCCCCCGGCGCGAGCCCTCGTTACTGCGTCGCCATGCTCCCGGTGGCGATGGCTCTGGTGATGACGGCGGCGCCGGTGGACCTCGAGGCGTGGAACGCGCGGCGCCTGTCGACGAACCGCACGGCGATGTTGGTGCTCGGCGGCTGGGCGGTCGGCAACCTGGCCGTCGGCAGCGTGGGGTTTGCGCTGGAGCGCGACGAGCGACTGCGGTGGCTCCACCTCGGCAACGCCGCGTGGAACGTGGTGAACCTGGGCCTGGCGGTGGCGGGCCTCATCGCGGACTGGGGGCGCGACCCGAGGTCGTTCGACGCCAAGACGAGCCTCGTCGAGAGCGAGAAGCAGACGAAGGTGCTGCTGGTGAACGCGGGCCTCGACGTGGCGTACCTGGCGACGGCGGCGTTCCTCTGGCAGCGGGGCGAGGCGACGGCCGACGCCCGCCTGGTGGGGCTGGGGCAGGCGCTGTTGATACAGGGCGCGTTCCTGCTGGGGTTCGACGTCACGCTGGCGGTGCTGTCGGGCCGGCTGACCGAGGAGCTGCTCCTGGGACTCGACGTGATGCCCGGGGGAGGCGTCGGCGTGCGCGCGGACGTGCGGTGGTGACCCGTTCCGTTCCTCAGGCGCGCGGCAGGGGCCTTGCGCCCCTGCGAGCCAGCACCCACGCCAGCAACACCAGCAGCATCGGCGCCGCGCCCTGCCCGCACCCGCAGCCGCTCGGCTGCGTAGGCATCGGCAGCGGCGACGTCACGCCCGCGTCGGCCTCCTCGGCGCCCCCGTCGGGCGGCTCGACCGCCGCCGGCCCCGGCACGTACGGCGCGCAGGCGCGGCCCAGGCACTCGGCCCTGCCGACCTCGCCCCACCTCGCGGGCACGGCGCCGGGCACCGTGGCCATGGCCGTGACGAAGGCCGGCATGGCGTGCACGAGTGAGAAGCTGCCGGTCTTGCGTCGCCAGGGCGTGTGCGCCGCGAGGCCGGGCGAGCCGTTGACCGGGTGGAAGGCCGGCAGCACGCGGTAGGGGAACTCGAAGAGGAACTTGCCGCGCGCGTCGGCCCCGCCGCGGTCCCTCGAGTCCACCCCGCGGCTCGACATCAAGAGGAGCCCATCAGGCCGTCGCGCGAGCATGCCGTGCAGCACCTGAAACGGCTCGGTCGGGTCGATGACGCCGCGGTAGACGTCGGCCCACAGGTTCGCCGCCTCGCGCTCCTTCTTCACCCACAGCGTCTCGGTGAAGCGGCCCGCGCAGAAGTCAGCCACGGGGGCGACGAAGGCGCGGCCCTGCTGCGTCGCCGGCGCCGGCGAGTGGCCGGACAGGGTGTCGAGGCGCTCGAGCCAATAGACCAGCCCGTCTTCGACGGTGAGCGCCGACACGTGCAGCGCCTCGCCGGTGCGCGCCCCCGCCGCATCGAAGCACCGCGCCTCGACCCGCGCCGACGAGGCATCACCCTGCGTCATGCGCGCGATCCACCCAGAGCCCGCGCGGTGCAGCGCCTCACCCGTGGTGTCGCCGGCGGTCGCCGCAGCGAAGCGCCTGGCCCCCACCACGATGGCGTCCTTCTCGAGCACCGCGAGCGAGCCGTCCTCCGCGTACGCGCAGCCGTGGGCGTGGGCCGCCTGCGCCAGCGACAAGCTCGAGGGCCGACCGTCGACGATGCTCAAGGTGAACAGGCGCCCGGTGAAGTCGGTGAAGCACAGCGCACCACCCGATGGCGCGACGCTCAGCTGCCGCGCGGGCCCGAGCGGGGTGGCGGCGAGGGAGGCCGCCGCGGTCGGGTCGGCGCGCCTGCCGAGCGCCTCGGGTGACGCCCATTGGTCGGTCGCCCCCGACTCCCGGTGAATCCACACCCCGCCGCGCCGCCCGGCCTCGACGGCGTAGCCGGTGGACGCGTCTTGCAGCGCGCTCACCCAGAAGAGCACGTCACCCGCCCGCACCCGCGCGTCGACCGGCACCAGCTCGCCGTAGAGGTCGGTGAAGGCCGGCCACGGGAGCCGCTTGGCAAGCGGCGGCGGCGTGCAGACCTCTGGGGGCGCGTAGAGCGGGCAACTGGAGCTGCCCGAGCCACCAAGGTAGGGCGCGTGCATGAACGCGTGCGTCTGCTTGACGCCGAAGCCGCTGCGGAACCAGGGCTCGTTCGAGGTCACCGCGATGCTGGGGGTGCCCACCTCGGTGAAGGTGTGGTCGAGCACCAGCACCCGGCTCGACGCGCCGCCCAGCGCCAGCGCCGCGGTGCCCGTCTGCGGCGCGACCCACAAGGAGCCGACCTCGGCCGCGCGGAAGAAGCTCGAGTCGAAGAGGAAGGTAGCGCCGCCGTCGCGGCCCACCGCGTACACGCGCTCGCGGAGGTTCGAGGTCTTCGCCACGAAGACCTCGCCCCGCCCTTCGTCCTGGCCGAGGAGCCGCGGGGCGCACCCTTCAGGCACACAGACGCTGTTGCTGCCCTCGCGCGTGTAGCGGCGCAGGTCGAGGCCGACGCTGCTGATCACCGGGCCGGGCCCGTAGGCGAGCCCTGGCGCGACGGCCGACACCACCCCGCAGCGGCGCGCGTTGCACTCGTCGGTGGTCGCCACCCGCTGCGCCCCGCTGGCGTTGCCCAGCTCGAGGCCCGTCTCGTCACCCAGCCACCACTCGGTCGCGCCCGGCGCGAAGCTGGGGAAGCGCTTGAGCGGTTGAGCGTGAACGCGCGCGCCGTCGGGGCCGAAGCAGTCGTAGAACTCGAAGCCGGTGCACCGCACGGTGCAGGTGGTCGACTCGACGCCCCGGCAGTACGCGCGGCCGGCGGCGAGCGCGGGGGCGATGCCTCCGAAGACCAGGCCGGGGTTGGTGAACTCGGGCCACTCCGAGAGCCGCGAGCTGAACGCGAAGCCGGTGAGCGGCACCTCGGGGCGCGCCGGAGCCGAGCCTGCGTCGGACGGGTCGGTGCCAAAGCGGTTGAGCTCGAGGTGGTCCCACACGCGGTCGCCGTCGGAGTCCAGGCGGAGGTCGTCGGTGCCGAGCGCCTGCTCGCGCGAGAACCCGAGGCCGTCGCCGTCGAGGTCGGTGTCGCCGTCGAAGCGGAGCGGGCCCCACGTCAGCCGCACCTGAAGCTGCGTGCCTGGCGGCCCGAAGCCCTCGGGTGAGCCGGTGTGCACCCACAGGCCTTCACCGGTGCTCTGCACCAGCTGCGGCCAGAGCGTCGTCGGCAGACGCGCGAAGGCGACGGGCCCCTCGGCCGGCGCCATCACGAGCGAGGGGCGCCAGACCCCCTCGGGGGCGGCCGAGGGGAAGTTGAGCTCACCCTGGAGCACCACCAGCCTGCGCGAGGGCTCGTAGAAGAGCGCCTGCCGCCCCGAGGCCTGGCCCTTCGGGTTGAAGATGGTGGGCGGCTCGTCCTGGCCGAGCTGTTCGCGCAGCAGGGTGGTGAGCGCGCCGCTCGCGTCACGGCGCAGCAGGAACAGCACGTCGCGCTGCGTCGGCGCCAACCACTCGAGCACCATCCACGTGTCGCCCTGGGGCGTATTCAGGAGGTCGGCCACCACCAGCTTGTGCGGCGTGGGGTTGGCGATCTCCGCCGGCGTGAGCAGCTGCTGGGTGAGCGCCGCCATCGTGTGCAGCACCACCGGCGCCCCCACCACGGGTCGAAGCGGAGCAGCCGCTCGTTGGTCGCGGCGATGACCTGCCCGGCGCCATCGACCGTCGCGAAGAGGATGCTCTCGAAGGGGGCGAAGTACGAGGTGGTGCCGGGGAACTCCACCGGCTGCGGCGAGCTCGCGCAGTCGACGCGCAACACCCGCAGGGCCCCGTCGTGCGCGGCCACCAGCCAGCTCACGCCGTTGGGGTGCACGCTGGTGGCGAGCTTGAAGGGCACGCCGCCCGCGCCGGTGAACGCGAGCTGGAGCGGCTGCGCGCCCCTGAGGCACGACCAGAATTGCCCGTCGAGCGACAGCAGCGTGTCGCCGAAGATGAGCCGCGGGAAGGGCGGGTAATACGCCTCGCCCCAGTCCTTCACCCCTGCGTCAGTCTCGAGGTACGGGCCCTGCGGCGACATCGGCAACGCCACCAGCGACAACGCGACGACCACTTCGAGCACGCAGGAGCCCCTTCCGACGACCAGGTTGCGGCGAGCATAGCGCTGGTGGCCGGTGAAGCCGTCGGTCGAAGCGGGGCGCTACTTCGCCACGATGGTGCGCACCGGCCGGAAGGCCTGGGTCTCGCTGCCGCCGTTGGTGAGGTTCTGAAAGCGATGGGTGGCGCGCTGGTAGATGGGCCCGTCTCGGTGACTGGCGCCGCGCACGACGCGGTTGTCGTTCTCCTCGACGCCCTTGTTCTGCTTGAAGCCGCCACCGACGGGGTCGGTCATGTCGCCCTCGAAGGGCTTGCCGGGCACATACTCGTCCCACGTCCACTCCCAGGCGTTGCCGATCATGTCGTAGAGCCCGTAGGCGTTGGGCGTCTTCTTCCCCACGGGGTGGGGCCGACCGTCGCTGTTGTCGTAGTACCAGGCGATGTCGTCGAGCTCTCCGTAGCGGCTGGTCTTGGTGCCGCCGCGCGCCGCGAACTCCCACTCGGCCTCGGTCGGCAGGCGGTAGCCCTTGCAGTCGAGGCCCCCGGTCCACTCGATGAGCTTGCCGAGCTTGTAGCACTTCTCGAGGCCTTCGCTCTCCGAGAGCTCGTTGAGGTAGGCGATGGCCTGGCGCCAGCCGATGGACTGAACGGGGCAGTCGGGGCCGCACTCCTTGTCGTAGGTCGGCGCGGGCTCGCCCATCACGAAGTGCCACTCGCCCTGGGTCACCTCGGTGGCCTTCATCAAGAAGGGGCGGGTGAGGGTGACGGTCGCGCCTTCGAAGAACTCGTGGTCCTTGCTGCCGTGCTCGTCGTTC
This sequence comes from Myxococcus sp., assembly GCA_014879945.1. GTDB lineage: Bacteria > Myxococcota > Myxococcia > Myxococcales > Myxococcaceae > Xiheimicrobium. The sequence continues at coordinate 2,717 of JACSRE010000292.1, read as the reverse complement.
TCGCGCATGCCGATGGCGAAGGTGCCGGCGGGAATGGTGACGTACTTCTTTGCCGTCGCGGGCATGGCCTTCGGCTTCGGGGGCGGCTTGTAGGCGGGCGCCGCTTCGGACTTCTTCATGTCCGAGGTCAGGCCGCACACCCACTGCTTCGTCTGTCGGTCGCGGTTGTACATGTTGCCCCCGCCGACACAGGCCTTGCACGCGGCCACCGCGGCCTTGTTGTTCTTGAACTCGCTCTGGCAGTAGCTGTACGCGCCGATGGTGTCGCGGGCGTGCGCGGTGAGGGGCGCTGCGGCGGCGAGCAGCAGGGCGGGAGGTAGCACTCGAAAGAGGTCGGTGTTCACGTCGTAGAGTCCTTGTCGCGAAGAGGCTTCGTTCGTCAGCGAACCTTCGGCGAGGCGATGCGGGCAGTCGAGGACTCGAGCGAGAAATCGTACGAGTGTGCGGCATGGCCACCTCGATGCTCGTCACCCTCCTGCTGATGGCGCCGCAAGACCCGGCGCTCCTGGACTTTCGCGGTCACGCCCCCGACGTCGTGCAGCGGACCCTCGACGACGCGCGCCCGGCGCTCGAGGCCTGCCTGCGGACGCCCGAGGCGCCGACGAAGAAGAAGCCCGTCGTGGTGGAGCAGACCACGGAGCACCTCTTCACCCTGATGGTGAGCGCCTCGGGCGCGGTCGCGGCCGTTCGCGCCGAGGGCTCGCCGCGCCTCGACGAGGCCTGCGCCAGGCGCCTGTTGCTGCGGCTGGACTTCGGGCGCTCGCGCGGCGCGGTGTCGACGACGAAGGTGGTGGTGCCGCTGACCTGCGCGCTTCAGCGGGGCTGCGCGTTCCCCTGGACGAAGGCCCCCGACGCCGTCGGCCGCGAATCTGCTCTACCGTAGGCGCATGACTCGCCTGGTCCTCGCCCTCGGCCTGCTCTTCGTCCTGTACGCCACTGGCGTCGACGCGCAGCGCGTGGAGCGCGCGGCCCCGGCGCCCTCCTGGAGAGGCCCCCTGATGCGCCACGGTGTGACCGACGCCCGCGTGCTCGCCGCGATGGAGGCGGTCTCGCGCGCCGAGTTCCTCGACCCCGAGCAGCGACGCTTCGCCTTCGACGACCGGCCGCTCCCCATCGGCTACGGGCAGACCACCAGCCAGCCCACGCTCATCGGCCTGACGCTCCAGGCCTCGAAGCTGACGCCGACGTGCCGGGCGCTCGAGGTGGGCACCGGCTGCGGGTACCAGACGGCGCTGCTGTCGAAGCTCTGCGCCGAGGTGTACAGCATCGACATCGTCGAGCCGCTGGCCGAGCGCGCGAAGGCCTCGCTGCGTCGCCTGGGCTTCACCAACACGCACGTGCGCGCGGGCGACGGCTACCTGGGCTGGCCCGAGGCGGCGCCCTTCGACGTCATCATCGTCGCCGCGGGCGCCGCGCGGGTGCCGCAGCCGCTGCTGGACCAGCTCGCGCCTGGTGGCCGCCTGTTGATTCCCGTCGGGCCGCCCGAGGCCATGGAGCTGCAGGTGCTGACGAAGACGTCGGCCGGCGCCTCGACCCAGGCGCTGATGCCGGTGCGCTTCGTGCCGCTGACGGGCAGCCACGCCGACCGCGACCGCGCCGACGCCGGGCGCTGAGGGTTCCCCGTCGCTCAGGCGTTGGGGTCGTAGTTCACGTTGCGCAGGCGCTCCTCGAACTCGGAGCGGAGGATGGACTCCTGGCGGCCCCAGGGGTTCATGATGGTGAGGTACTCCTGGCCGTCGCGCGTCTCGGTGCCGGTCACGAGCACCTTGTGGCCGCCGCCAGTCCAGTCCAGCCCGACGAGCACGGAGCGTCCCGCGGCCAGCTCATCCATCACCATCTGCGTGCCCGCGGCCTTCTCGGCGGCGCTCCCGGTGCGCGAGAACGCGAAGTCGCGCCCGTAGAGGCTCTCGAGCACGCGGTCGGCTTGTGACGGGGTGAGACCGATCTCATTGCTGCCCGGGTCGCCACCCGTGTGCTTGTCGTCGGTGTTGTCGTAGTCGGCGCGCCCGTTGCCGAGCTCCATCAGCGCGGGAGCCAGGAGGCGCTGCGAGACGGAGCGCCCGGTGGCGTCGGTGAGCGCATCGGGCTCGACTTTCAGCACGTCGCCGCCCGCGGTCGTCACTTCGCCGGCGGGTGACGCCAGGCCGCTCACCAGGCGCACGTACTCGGCCGGGTTGTTCTGAATCAGCTGCATCTGAATCGAGGTGGGGACGCAGGTGCCCTTCGTGGACTGGTTGATGGCCATCGGCGAGGCCACCTCCTGCACCACGTCCGAGAGGAGCTGCTGACGGTCGATGCCCGCGCCCACCTCCTGAGTGGCCAGCTTCGCGAGCCCGCCCAGCAGGGTGTCGCGGCCGCCGCCGGCGCGCTCTCCGGGGAGGCTGCCCTCCAGCAGCATCGTCTGCAGGGCGAGGGCGGCCACCGGGTCTCCGTCGGGCTTGCCGGGCGTGGGCTCGAGCAGCGAGGCCTTCACCGTCTGGTAGCGCTCGCGGTCCCTGGGTGACAGCCCCATCAGCGCATCGCCCTCGAGCCGGCTGTTGTCGAGGAGCTGGGCCTTGGCATCGCGGGCGCGCTCGCCGCTGACGTCTCGTGGGTCATTCACGTTGGGCGCGTCGTTGGTGATGATGCCGTTCTCGATGGTGGCCGTCGTGTTTGGGACCCGACCCGTCTCGAGGAGCGCGCGCGCCCGCGATGCCAAGGCCCAGCTCCTCGACAAC
>JACSRE010000338.1 GCA_014879945.1 Myxococcus sp. | reverse complement strand
CGTCCATCACCAGCAGCCCGCCCGCGCTCCCGCCGCCGGTGCTGACGGCCCCCGCGCGACATTGGCCCTGAAGGCACACCTGCCCGGCGCTGCAGTCAGCGGTGGTGCTGCACGGCTTGCTCGTCGGGGTGCACAGGCAGCCGGCCAGCAACCACATCAGGGAAAGGAGAACGTCGCGGGGGTAGGTCGTCACGGGGAGGGCATCCTCTCGTCAACGAGGCTTCGTCCGCCAGCGCCCCGCCGGTTCTCGTCTCTCGCCCGGTGAGAAAGCCCGCGGAGCCGCGGCGCGCCAACGTCACGTCTCTTCGCCACGCGCGAGGCGGAGAATCAGGCGCTCGGCGAACTCGATGCTGCGCGAGAGCTCCGCCTCGTCGAGGTTGCGCCAGGTGTCCGAGGGGCGGTGGTAGTGGCGTGGCGCGCCGATCTCGGGGTCGATGCAGGTCAGCGACACCGCCGGGAAGCCGCGCACCACGAAGGGCAGCACGTCGGTCGCCCCCGAGGGGATGACGTAGGTGGTGACCGCCGGCAGCGCGGGGCGCGCCTCGTTCTCGGCCTGCACCGCGGCCAGCAGCGACGGGGCGATGGGCAGGGGCCACAGCTCACCCTCTTCGAGGATGCGCAGGGTGCCGTTGGCCAGGGTGTCGAGGCCCAGCACGACGGTGTCTTGCGGCGTCCACTCCCTGGTCTTCGTCACCTGCTGCGCCAGCCGCAGCGCGCCGCCAGTGCCCGCCTCTTCGGAGCCCGAGATGACGATCACCAGCTCGACGTCGTCAGGCAGCCGGCCCTCGAGGCGGTGGGCGAGCTCGACGCAGGCCGTGCAGCCCGAGAGGTTGTCGGCGGCGCCCGGCACCACCTGGTTTCGCAGCACCACGTCGAGGTTGAGCAGGAAGGTGAGCGTCGCGGGCAGCGTCACCACCCCTCGCAGCCACGTGGGCGCGCTCCAGACGTTCGCGCCCGCGAGCCCCTCGAGCACCGCCATCACCGCGACGCTGGCGGTGGCCAGCCCCAGCTGCTTCTTGAACCAGCCGAGCCCCGGGGGCGGCTGCTTCGTCGCCACCTTGATGAGCGCGGGGTTGAAGAGCGCGCCGGTGTACGCGGCGTCGGCGTGGGCGATCAGCACCAGCCGCCGCCGGCGGGTGGCCTTCGCGGGCCGGGTCGCCAGCAGGTTCTGCGAGGTGATGGTGGGAAAGAGCGCGCGCAGGAGCAGCGCGCGGCGGTTCGACTCCAGCGCGTACGAGAGCGCCACCAGCGCGTGGAGCGCCGCGCCGAGCAGCGGCCTCGAGAGGCCGACACCCGTCGCCAGCGCCGCCAGGCCGAAGTGCACCATGAGGTTGGCGTAGAGGCTCTGGCTCCAGCGGTAGGGGCGCCAGTCGAGCTGGTACCCGAGCGCCGCGAGCTCCTGCCCGAGGTGCGCCTGGGCGGCCTTCTCGGTGGGCGTGCCGGTGAGGCGGCGGGGGCCCAGCTCCTCGAGGGTGCGAAGGCGTTCGAGCGGGGTCGGGCGGGCCATGCGTGCGCTCATAGCCCAGGGCCGAGGCCCCCCGGCGCGTGCGTTGTTACGTGGACGTCACGCAGCGCCGCCGGCGTCCGGCCAGACTGGCCCGATGGAAGTGCAGCTCCTCAAGGCCTCGGCGCCCGACGCCTACCGCGCGTTCTCTGACGTCGCCCAGCAGCGCCGCTGGGTGCCGGGCGTGAAGAAGGTGAAGGTGGTGCGCTCCGACGAGAAGGGGCGCGCGCTCGAGGTGTTCTACGAGTTCGGCGAGTCGCTGGCCTACGCCCTCGTCTACGCGTGGGACGACGCCGCGCTCAAGGTCCGCTGGGTGCCCTCGTCAGGGGTTCGCGACGGGGTGTCAGGGAGCGTGTGGTTCGAGGCCGCCCCCGAGGGGTGCGTGATGCACTACCAGCTCGAGGCCCTCAAAGGCCGCAGCCCCGAGCACGAGCACGACGTGGTGCAGGCCTTCGTGGGCTTTCTCGGACAGCGCTGAGCCTCCTTCACGCGGCAGGACGTGACGACGGTCAACGGGCCGGCGTGTCGCGCGTCACGCTCGCCCGCGCCGCTCGCCTTTCGGGCGCGTGTTGACAGTCGGGTGACACGCGCCGGGTAGCGTGGGGCCCATGTACGACGCCACCGGCATTCACGAGACGCTCAAGCCATCGCTCCGGGGCGTCTCGCACCAGATCGCCTTCTTCTTCGCGTTGCTGGGGGCGGCGGCGCTGGTGGGGCTGGCCGCCAACCGCCTCGGCTCGATCTCAGGCGCCATCTACGGCGCCTCGCTCGCGGGCATGCTGGGCGCGAGCGCGCTGTACCACCGCCCCACCTGGAGCCCCGCGGCGCTGCGGCGCATGCGGAGCGTCGACCACGCCGGCATCTTCCTCCTCATCGCCGGCACCTACACCCCGGTGTGCCTGGTGGGCCTCAAGGGCACCCTGGGCATGACGCTGCTGGGGGTGGTGTGGCTGGGCGCGCTCCTGGGCATCGGCCACACCCTCTTCTTCGCCCACCGGTTCCGCGCCCTCAACGCCATGCTGTACGTGCTGCTGGGCTGCGCCGCGGTGCCCACCGTGCCCTGGCTGTGGGAGGCGCTCGGCGCGTACCGCACGGCGCTGCTGCTGGGCGGCGGGGCGATCTACATCGCGGGCGCGGCGGTCTACTCGAAGCGCTGGCCCAACCCGGCTCCAGCGCACTTCGGCTACCACGAGCTGTTCCACCTCATGGTGATCGCCGCCGCCGGCCTGCACTTCGCGGCGGTGCTCGATCTCGTGGCGTAGCGGGCCTCCAGGCTGCGCGCTCCCCGCCGCCGGGGCGCAGATCCGCTCCCGTCCCGAAGGCCGACGCCTGAACGCTCGCCTCGGGGAGGCGCGCTGCGCAGCTGGGGCCGTCGCCGCCCTGGCCTCGATGCACTTCTGCCTCACGCCTCGAGATCGATGCGGGTCAGCGTCTCGTCGGCCTTCGCGCCCTCGTACACGTGCCAGGCCGCCACGAGATCGAGGAAGGGCGGGCCGATGGAGAAGAACGCCGTCACCTGCTCCGGTGAGGTGCGCGCGGGCACCCCGCCGCCGAGCACCTGCGCCAGGTCGCCCAGCATCGCCGGCGCCCACGGCATCGGCGCCCGGGCGTCGTCACAGAAGCACCGCGCCCGCGCCATCAGGCGCTCAGGCAGCGGCGCGGCGAGGTGCTCCTCGGCGCTCATCACCGTCACGTGCGCGCCCGGGGCGAGCGCGTCGGTCGGCAGCGGCACCGGGCCCGCGAGCACCACCACATCGGCGCGCGACACCGCTTCCTCCGCCGTCTCGCAGGCGCGCACGCGGGCCGAGAGCGTCTGGTGGAGCCGCAGGGCCTGCTCCGTCGAGGCCGCCAGGTCGAAGTCGTAGAGGGTGACGCGCTCGAGGGTGCGCACCAGGCGCAGCGCCTTCAGCGCGCTCGACACCGCCGGCCCCGTCCCCAGCAGCGCGACGTTCTTCGCCTCGGGCTTCGCCAACACGTCGGCGGCCAGCGCGCCCACCACCGCCGCCCGCAGGGCCGTGAGGTGCCCGCCGTCCATCACCGCCAGCAGCGCGCCGCTCTCGCGCTGGTAGAGCTGGAGCAGCGCCCCGGAGGACCTCGACGAGGCCGGCAGCGCCGCCCGCACCATCAGGCTCCACGCGGGAATCGAGGGGTGCGTGCCCTGGCGCACGTGGGTGGGCCCGTTGCCAGCGGGCGCGTCGAGGGTGGACTGCCCGGTGCCCGGGGCCGCGCGCTCCGAGAAGGCCTGGCGCACCTCGCGGAGCAGGTGCAGCGCCTGCATGTGGCGCGACACCTCGGCGCGCGACAACACCGCCGTCAACAAAGGGGGGCTCCAACGGACTGAAGCGGGAGGACGTTCACGCCAGGCGCTCCCGGGTGCATTCGGCTCAGGCTTCGGCGTGCGCCGACTCACCGTTGCCTGGCGTCGCCGCCGAGCGCTCGGTCAGCTCGAGCCAGTGGTTGTGGCCCCAGTTGCTGTCCCAGAGCGTCTCGTTGGCGTCGGTCTCGAGCTCGAACCAGTACTCGAAGAGCTTGCCCTCGGCGGGGATCACCAGGGTCGGCGCCAGCCGCACCAGCCGATCGGCGTCGTCGCGCTGCGCCACCACCAGCGTCGGGAGCAGCTCGCCGTCGAGCCGCACGTGCATGGTGATGCGCGTCAGCTTCGCCTTGGGGTGCGCGGGGTGGGTCGGCTCCTTCCAGTACGACACCTTGAGGGTCGCGCCCGCCGGCACGCGCGTCACCGTCACCGCGCCGCCGTCGACCTGCTGGGTCAGCAGGCTGAAGCCGGTGCCGAGCTGGAGCGCGAACACCTGCGCCGTCTTGCTCTTCGTCGCGGTCCGCGCGGCGCCCATCGAGGCGGGCTTCTTCGTCGCGGCCTTCTTCGGCGCGGCGGTGGTCGTGCTGCGGGTCGTCTTCCTGGTCGTCATGGCAGCCCCCGGGGAGTCAAGGTGAGTGGCTGGCCTCTACACCACCGGGCGCTGGACGGAAACGCGAAGGCTCACCGGGGCCCGACGCGCACCACGAAGGTCTGGCTCGACACCGCCGGCAGCCCGAACCGCGCCGCCAGCCCGTCTTGCAGCTCGTTGGGCACGCGCCACGTCTGGCCGGTCTGCTGAATGACGGTGATGGCGTAGCGGCCCTGGGGCACGCCCTTGATGGGCGCGGGCCGGCGGGCGTCGGTGGCGTCGAGGGCGAGCGGCCGAATGACGATGGGCAGGCGCGTCATCGGGGTGGGCGCCGGCTTCACCCGGCCCATGGCGTCGAGCAGCTGCGGCGCCAGCTCCGTCGGGTTGATGCCGGCGGCCAGCACCACCAGGTCGGGCACCCCGTCGGCCGGCACCGCGGTGGTGCCGTCGAGGTGCTCGTAGTCGACGCCCGTCTCGTCGATGACGCCGTTGCGGTCGAGGTCGTTCTCGTCGGCGAGCGGGTTGACGCCCACTGCCTCGGCGGCCAGCTTGCGCACCACCACGCGGGGCCACAGGTCGGGCACGCCGTCGCCGTTGGCGTCATCGGGCACGCCGTCGCCGTCGTCGTCGACGAAGCGCACCAGGAAGACGGGCTGCGACTGCCGCACCACGCCCTCGTTCACCGGCCGCGCCCGCAGGTCGAGCGCCAGGGGCGCGCTGCCCAGCGACGCCTCGGTCAGCGGCACGGCGCTCCCCGCCATGGCCACCTCGAAGAGCGGCCGATCGGTCGGCACCCGCGCCGCGTCGCCGATGCTCACCGGCACGTCGAGCGCGGCGACCGGGGTCCCCTCGGCCGTCAGCCCGACCGCGAACGTCAGGGGCAGCTTGCTGATGGAGTCGATCGCCGCGCCGCCGACGTCGCCGGTGTTCACCTCGTTGGTGGCCCCGTACCAGGGGATGAAGTCGTCGTTGGCGTCGATGAAGGCGCGCACCTGGTACAGCCCGGGGTTCACCAGCGAGAAGGCGAACGGCGCGACGAAGGGCCCGGTGTCGAACTCGCGCACGTCTCCGAACAGGGTGCGGCGCGGCACCAGCGCGAAGGTGAGGGGGCGGCCGGTGCCGGTCGGCGGCGGGAGCCGGGCCGCGTCGTACAGCAGCACCACCACGTTGCCCCGCGCCTGCGACGACACCACCACCTCGCCCTCGACGCGGGCGGCGCGGGTGTTCTGCCGGCGGTCGGCGCCAGGAAACACGGGCGGCGGCTCACAGGCCGACACCAGCGCCAGCGCCAGGAGGCCGAGGTGGGTCGCGTGACGAGTCATGGCTGCACCGAGAGCTGGGCGAAGATGCGGCGGTTGACGGAGTTGCCGAACGGGTGCTCCTGGTGCGCGGCGCCGAGCTGCTGGCCCACCACCGAGAACGTCACCCGATCGTCGAGCAGGCGGTACGCCACGCGCGCGTTGAGCACCGCGAAGCCCGGGAGCGCGTTGCTGACGTTGAGGATCTGCGTGGGGTCGCTCGAAGACGGCTCGCGCTCCACCCACACCGTGCCGCTCACGTACGAGACGTCGGCCGAGAGGTCGAGGTTGACGGGGCTCTTGTAGATGAAGCCCCCGTTGAGCTTCAGCGCCGGCGCCTGCGTGCAGGCCCCGCACACCGCGGCCCGCTCGACGGACTGAATCGACTGCACCGCCGTCGAGGCGCGCAGGTCGAACCCGCGCGTGGCGTTCCACGTCAGGCCCAGCTCGCCGCCGAAGGCGCGGTAGTTGCCGGGGTCGTTCACGAACGTCGAGCGGCCCAGCAGGTACGACTGGCTGCGCGGGTCGAACGCCTCGGAGGCCGGCACCGGCGCGACCGCCGAGAGCACCACCAGGTTGTTGACGAAGTTCACGTAGCCCGCGAGGTCCCACGAGAGGCCCACGCGCGCCGCCTCGCCGCGGTAGCCGAGCTCGAAAGACAACACGCTCTCGGGCTTCAGCTCCCGGTTCCCCTGGGTCAGCACCGAGGCCCCCGTCACGCCCGGCGCGGGGATGGGCAGGTTGACGTAGCTCTCGAGGAACGTCGGCTGGCGGAAGGAGCTGGCCACCATGCCGCGAAAGGCCTGGCCCTCGAGCGGCGAGAACACCAGCGACAGCCGCGGTGACGGCACCACCCCGGGCCGGCCCTTGTCGATGAGCGGGTGGCGGTCGACGCGGAAGCTGCCCACCACCGTCAGCTGCGGAATGATGCGCCACTCGTCCTGGAAGAAGGCCGCCGCGTGGAGCTCCTCGTTGAGGCCCAGGGTGTAGCCCCACGACAGGCGCTTGAGCCGCCCCGAGACGCCCACCCCCAGCTGGTGGCGCCCGGCCAGCTCGAAGCCCTGCTGAAACAGCACCTCGGCGTCGAAGACGTTCGAGTCGAGCCGGTTCTGGAGGCTCGGCTGCCCGCGCACCGCGTACTGAGGCCCCGAGACGGCGTCGAGGTGGTTCCAGAAGAAGCGGGCCTTCACCGGCCCGCCGGTGAAGTCGGCCTTCGCGTACGCGCCCACGCCGTCGAGGAAGAAGTTGCGCAGCAGGCCGATGCCGTAGACCTCGGTGAAGAGCCGGTTGACGCCGCCCGACGCCGCCAGGCTGACGTGCTTGTTGAAGGCGTAGAAGGCGGTGAGGTTGCCGCGCGCCGAGCGCAGGCCGAGGTTGGGCTCGGCGAAGGCGCTCACCACGTCAGGGCGGCCCTCGTCGTAGTCGCGGCTGAACTTGTCGGCCTGCTGGTAGCCCACCGACGCGCGGTACTTCACGCCCTCGCCGCCCGACGCCACGAAGCTCCCGCCCGCGAGGTTGCCGTTGCCGAACATGCCGGTCAGCTCCGCCCGTGGCCCGGTGCCGGGCGCGCGGGTGATGATGTTCACCACGCCCAGCATCGCGTTGGCGCCGTAGAGCGCGCCCGCGGGGCCACGAATCACCTCGATGCGCTCGAGCTCTTCGAGGCCCACCGGGAGCACCGGCCAGAGCGTGACGCCGAGGAAGTCCTGGTACTCGGGGCGGCCGTCGACCAGCACCAGCACCTTGTTGTTGATGCGCTGGTTGAACCCACGAATCGACAGGTTGCTGCTCGAGTAGCCCATCGCCATCACCTCGGCCCCGGGCACCCGCCGGAGGATCTCGGGGATGCTGGTGAGCCCCGACGCCCGAATCTCGTCGCCGGTGATGACGGTGGTGGCGTTGGGCGCCTCGAGGCTCGACTGGCTGCGGCGCGCGGCGGCCACGACCGTCTCTTCGTAGGGCACGCCGAAGTCGTCGGCGGGCGCGGGCGCCGCCGCGGCGTCCTTCGCCGCTGGCGAGAGCGCTTGCTCGTCGGCCTCGGCGCGGCGCTCGGCCTGCTCCACCACCTTCTCGAGGCGCTCGGTGAGCGCGGCGATCTTCGCCAGCGCCGCCTCGTCGACGACGGGGCCCGGCCTCACCTTCGGGTCGGGCTTCACCTCGACGACGCGGGGCGGCTCCGGGTCGGCCCGCTTCGGCAGCGTCGGCTCGAGCCTGGCGAGCACCTCGCGCACCTTGTCGGCGTCGGGCGGGCTGGTGTCGAGGTAGCGCCGGTAGAACGCCACCGCCTCGACCGTTCGGCCCGCGGCCTCGTGCGCCCGCGCCACGTTGAAGAGCACGTTGGGGTGCGGCTTGATGGCGTACGCCTCGAGCAGCTCGGCGATGGCTTCGTCGTACCGGCCCTCGCCGATGAGGAACATGCCCGTCTTGAAGTGCCGCCGGGCCTCGACGCGCGGGTCGGCGAGCGTCGTGGTCGCCCACGTCAACAGAAGGCCCGCGAAGAGGCGGGCCCACCACGGGGTCGTCATTGGTAGGGGTCGTCCTTGTAGCCGGTGTCGTTGTTGGAGGGCTTCGGGGGTCA
>JACSRE010000335.1 GCA_014879945.1 Myxococcus sp. | reverse complement strand
GCGCTGGGCCTCGTCGAGCACCACCAGGTCGGGCGCGAGGTGCTCCAGCGCGGGCAGGTCCTTGAGCACTTGCTCGTAGTTGATGATGAGGAAGCCAGAGTCGAGCGCGCGGTACTGGCGAAGCCTGCTCGAAGGAGGCCCCTCGACGATGCTCGCTGGCACATGGGTGAAGTGCTTCCACTCGCGCAGCCACTGCGTCTTGAGCGCGGCGGGGACGACGACGAGCCCCTTCTTCACCCGCCCGGTAGCGTGGAGCACGTGGCACGAGGCGATCGCCTGCGCGGTCTTCCCCAGGCCCATGTCGTCGGCGAGCAGGAGCCGGCCGACCTCGAGGAAGCGTGAGACACCGGTTGCCTGGTAGGGGAAGAGCGGTTGGCGCAGCTTCTTGAGCGCGCGCTTGATGTCCAGCGCCGATGGCGTGAACTCGAGCCGTCTCTCGAGGAGGGCGTGCTCGCGGCGCAGGAGTGCGTCGAGGGCGGTGTCGAGGCCCTGCGCCTTGAGAAGCTCGTCGACTACTTCGAAGCGGCGAGCGGGTGCCCGCACGCTCTTGGTCTCAAGGTTCCCCTGAGCGTCGAACGGCCACGGCGCGCGTCCCTCGCCGTGCCAGCGCACTCGCGCGAGCCAGTCGCCCTCTCCCGTGAGCGGTCGGACCGGGTTCCATTCGAGCGTTCGAGGGAACCGGGTCGCGTCGCTGGCGTTGCCGTGCGCATCGAAGCCCTGCTCGAGCACCCACCAGAGATGCTTGCAGAGGCCAAGGGAGTTGCGCGCGAAGTCAGCGCAGTCGCAACTTCCTGAGAGCTCACTGAAGGAGACGACCCAGACCTCATAACGCCTTCCGCGCGCCACGATGACTCCGTGCCCGCCCGCCCGTGGGCGGCCACCACGACGGCCGTTCACGAGCCGCCACTCGTCGCTCACGGCGCGAATTCTCCTCAGCAGGGCGTCGGCTGCGGCCTTCTGAAGCGCGAAGTCGCCTCCCTCGGTTGCGCGGAGGACGTGGGCAGCCGCCAAGCTCGGCGGAATTCGCCCCGTGTGGCCATCGAACTCGGCGGTGAGGACCCTGAGGGCTTCCTGCTGAAGAGGCGGTGACATGAACCGCCGCTTGTAGTCGTCAGCGTCGCGCCACGGAACCGATGTCGACCCGTCCGGAGGGTGGTGCATATTCGGTAGTCGCATGGCTGCGCGAAAACCGACGGTGGCCAACTTCAAGGCGGACCCGCTCTATCCGCGAATCGTACGCGCGGTCGACGGCCTCCTTCGCCGGGGGAACGTGGTCGCGCCCATCGAGGTGCTCGTTGAGATGGAACTTGTGCGCCGCGAGCAACTGGAGGACTGGCGACGCGGCCGCGTCGCGTTCCTCGAAGGAGTGATCAACTGCAACCTCAGTCGGCTTGGCCGCCTGCTGCGAATCCTCCGATTCCACGCGCACGAGGTGAACCTGAAGCCAGGCTGGACCGCCTACATGCGTTGGGGCCGGGCCAAGCAGCGCCTACGCTTCACAAAGACCGGGGAACCGAAGCTCGAGGAAATCTACGCGACGCACCTGGTATGGCCCGGGAAGATGCCATTCACGAGCGCGCCTCGACCGCGCCCGGGAAAATTCCACCAGGGCTTCCGGGGTGACGTCGGGAGACCGGTTCGGCCGGGCGCGAGGATGACCTTCGAAGTCGCGAGGCGTGTGCCGATGAGCTGCCGGTCCAGATCGGCGTGGGCCGCGTGAGCTTGCCCACTCGGCACTGGTCGCCGACGACATCGGGGTTCCGGGCACGTATGTCACGGACATGCAAGTCGGTCGGAACGAGCAGTGCCCATGCGGCAGCGGCCTCAAGTACAAGAAGTGCTGCGCCAACAAGCCGCCCACTGGCTACTCGCGTGCTGAGCGGACGTCGGCGCGAACGAAGCTTCTCGACTATGTCGCCGATCACCTCGGCCGCGAGGACGACGAGGCGCTCGAACAGTTCTGGAGCGGGCTCGATGACCTTGGGGATGACCTTGATGCGGACCCTCACTTCGCCGCAGTGAGCGAGCAGATCTTCGACGACTGGGCCGTCTACGATTACGAGCTCGAGGGCGGCGACGCGATGGTCGACCGGTTCCTCGCCGCGAAGACGGGCCTCACGGCCGGGGAGCGGAACTACTTGGGTATCATGAAGCTGTCGTCGTTGCGGCTCTATGAAGTTGAAGACCTCACTTCCGGTGATTCGCTCACCTTGCGAGATCTCATCGAGGGCGACCACGTCACGGTGCAGGAGAAGACGGCCTCGCGCAGCCTTCATCGCTTCGATTGGATCGCGACCCGTGTCGTCGCTTCCGGAGCCTCTGGTCGGCCCGAACTGGAGGGGTTGATGCACGTCGCGGCGCTGAGCCGCGAGGTGTTTCGTGACCTGCTGCGTGAGCGCCGGGCGGACTTCCTTGAGGAGCACTCCGGGGCCGACGTCACCCGCTTCTACAAGGCCATGGTTCCCGATGTGCACGAACTCTGGGCGCGCTCGATTCACGAGCCAGCGATTCCGCAGCTTGCCAATACCGATGGCGAGGAGATGGTGGTGACGCGCGTGCAGTTCGACGTCATCGACCGGGCTGCCCTCGTCATCGCGCTCGACGGGTCGTCACTGGCCCGTTCGAAGGGTGACTCGTGGCATTGGTCCGAGAACAACGCGAAGGGTGGTTCCGTTTCGCTTGCCGTCATCACCTTGTCGTCGGGAGGGCTTCAGCTCGAGGCGAACTCCGTGGCGAGGGGCAAGCGCGGCCGGGAGTTGATCGAGAAGCTCGCCGGTGCATCCGTGAGGCACCGCGGCACGACGCATGAAGACATGCAGGTGCTCCTTCGCGACGCGCTGAAAAGGGACCGCCAGGCGCCATCACCCGCATCACCTGAGACGGGCGTGCCCCCAGAAGTTCAAGAGGCGCTCGTCCTCGACTTCAGCGCGAAGCACTACCGCGAGTGGCTCGACGTTCCGGTCCCGGCGCTGGACAACGTGTCTCCGCGAGCCGCTTCGGTGAACCCGTCGATGAGGAACCGCCTCGTGGAGTTGATGAAGGACCTCGATGGCATGTACCAACGCGCGCTCGAGGCTGGCGCTCCGGCGTTCGACCCGTCGTGGATGTGGGATGAACTGGGGTTGACCGAGGAGGCTCCGCAGCATCCTCCACCGCTCGCGTTCGAGCGACTCCTGAGGGACGTGGCGGGACTTCGCTCCGCCATTGAATCGACGGCCAACGGTGCTCGAACGGGTGCGGGCCCCTCGGCGGTGCTCTCGGCTGAGGCCGTGCGTGTGAATCTCGACCTGCAGCGGGCGCTTCGGGCCGAACCGATGGCTGGCCCACTCGCATCGTGGCTCCCTTGGCTGGTGAACTTCGAGCTGCATCGGCGCAAGGCCTTCTGGGTGGACGAGGCCCTCGCGTACATGCTGGCCAGCACCAACCTCGACGTGCGCGCCGACGAACTCCGGGCGCCCTTTGCCTCCTTCGCGCTCGCCTTCACCGACAGGCATGTCCTCTCGATGGGCGAGCGGCTTCTCTCGCGCAAGGAGGGGGGCCTGTTGAAGGGCCGCTACCTGCGCGCGTTGACGGTGTTCGTGACGGAGTTCGGTCAGGGGGACGAGCGACGACTCGACGTGTGTTTCGCCTTTGACGCTCTTGGCGCCGACTTGCCCGTGATGGAGGAGCACTCCGTTCCTCTGCGTGGTGACGAGTCCGTAGACGCCTGGCTCAACTCGGTGGCGCCGCTTGCTGTCGACGACGCCCTGGCCCTGACGAACCCACTCCGGGGCCTGCTCCAGGTCGCGTTGAACTCGGTGCTGTACGCCTCGAGCGCCGGCGTCGAGGCCGAGGAGCGGCCCGCACCGTCGAAGACAACAGGGAAGCCGCGGCTCCGAGGGGGACCGCCGGTCGTGTTCAGCTCCGACCAGGTCTTCTTTCTTCCCGGTGCCATCGAGATCTCGCAGGTCCGGAGCCTCCAGCAACTCGGGAGGGACTCCGAGGGGCGCCAGGTCCTCCGGCGTTTCATGGTGCGCGGTCATTGGCGACGCCCTCGCGCAGGGTCGAGAGACCAGAAGCTCAGTTGGGTTCGTCCTCACTGGAAAGGGCCCGACATGGCCACGATCATCGAGCGCACCTACAAGCTGAAGCACTGACTCCCGCATGAAGCTCTCCTTCCAACTCGCGACCATTAGCTACTGCCCCGATCTGACGGCCCCGAATGGGCTCTCGGTCCCGATCGCCGTGCTCGCCGTAGGGAAGACCTCGAACGACCAGGGCTCCTTGTCCGCTGGAGTCGTAGGCGTCGACGTTACGCGCATCGGGATCGATCCGCTCTCGTCGGCCATGCTCGCCGACGTTCCCCACGTGATTCGGCGCCATGTCGACGGGGCCATGCTGAGACTCACTGTGCACGCGATGCCGGGCGCGGTCCTGCGCGAGGTGCAGGAGTCCCTGAACACCAGCATTCACGTCTCGGACATCGGCGCACGACAAGAGCTCGAGGTTGCCGAGCCGGGCCACATCCCACAAGCGCTGATCGAGCTTTCCCACGCGACGCTGGAGGCGGCATTCAAGACGCTTGCGGAGGCGCTTCCGCGTCGTGGTCAGTGGACACCGCGGGTTTCCCCGGAGCGCCTCATGACGCCTGCCCCCGAGCGCAGATGTACTGGCAGCCGGCCTGTCGGAGCTGAGCGCATTCGCTTGGTATGTCCGCGGTCTCGGGACCGGACGGTCTCCTCCTTTCTGGGTCCACCAAGTGCCTGGAAGAAGGCGAGTGTTCCTTGGCGCGGCCTTCGCAACAGGGTGTTGGTCCTTTCACCAAGGAACATCCAAACATGGGCCTCAAAGTCGATGGCGGTGTGTCGTCCCAGTCCAACAACGAGGTGCTCGAGTGCCGTGAGCCGCCGAGGAACTCGACGACTTCGAACCAGTCGAGTGCAATTCAGAACTTGAACTCCGTTTCGACCGTCAAGGGGCAAGGACCGCTGGCAGCGCCTCCACCAGGGCCTGACTGCGAAGCCGGGCCCTCGGTTCGGGCGAGCGAGCTGCAGGCGCAGGTGGAACTGTGCAAGCGCGCCGCAGACCTTCCGGTGGTTGGTCCGCTTGGCGCCACGCACCACTGGCTGCGAACCCCGAACAAAGAGGTCGGCATGGGCCAGAACCCCGGGCAGATTCCCGGCCACGGTGAGGCGCCGCCAGTGATGCAGTCGACTCAGTGGATCGACCACTCGAAAGAGAAGGAGAAGGAATGCGTCGTCGTGCCGGACGTGGACGCGGCGTGCGTCGAGCGTGAGACCGAGATCGGCAAGGACACGGGCCAGTGGGTACCGTTCGTGAATGATTGCCATACCAAGACGCAGGAGGTCCTCGACAAGTGCTCGACGAAGCCGAAGCCGGAGCCGGTTCCGGGTCCTGACTTCGGCGACCCGAGTAAGACTGGAGCTGGGTACAGCCTGTGAGGACAACTGCGCTGGGCATTCTCGGTGGCTTCGTGCTGGGCATCAGCGCGGTGGAGCTTTACGACGGTCTCGCGATGGGCGTGCTGTCGTGCGTGAATCGGCACCAGAGCCCGGCGTGCGAGGCGAACTACATCCGGACAGGGGCGGCTCAGGCCGGAGTCGCGGTCGGGCTGGCCGGCGCCGTCGCGGCCCTGTGGTTCGCCCGTCGGTCGCGTGGGGAAGCGACGAGCTCTCAGTGAGCGGCGGTCCGACGGTCGTCTGTTCACCGGGGCAGCGAGAAAATAAGGGAGAAATTCCGATGAAAGGTCCGTGTCCCCGCCCCCCCCCCTTCAACGGCGTCTTTGTCTCATTATCGGTGGTTGCGAAGAGCGGCGAAACGCCGAGAAGGCACACGTGTGCCCAGTCGATCCGCATTCGCCGCTTTGAACCAACCGTTCTCTCTAAGCCTAAATCTGGCCACCTCAACCATAGTCGCGCCGTTCATCTTCACCGGCCCCACCGCGAATCAGCAGGTTGCGCGCGTCGGACCTGGACGGCTCTTCGAATTCGCGCCGTCCAGTCGCGAATGCCGCCCCACTCCTTGCTGATTCGCCTGCGCTCATGACCAGCCGGCAAAGCCGGGCTCAGGGAATTCAGGGGCGCGACTCAGAGTGCCAAGAGCGCCTCGCGCACCCACCGGAACGTGATGCGCTCTTGCTCGAGGCGAAGGCGCTCACCATGCGTTCCTCGAAGGAGTTCGCGATGCAGAGCTCGCTCGGGCTCCGTGAGACGCGTGAGCGGCTCGGTGCTCGGTGTCCGCTCCGCGACCCACATCAGCTTGTGCGCGAGCAACGTCTCTCGGTCCATGAGGAAGGATCGTGCCGCCGGAAAGTGCGCTCGAAAGCGATCGAGCATGGCGAACCCATGCGTGTCGATGTCGCCCCAGTAAAGCAGTCGCTTCGCGCCAAGCCAGCGGACCTGGCCGAGCGTCTCGAGCGCGTAGCCCTGGCCGAAGACCACCATGGTGCGCGGTCGAGGGAGGAGAGCGAGACCGTTCACCTCGTTCTCGGTGACGATGACGTCTTCGAGGGGGAACTCGAGCCGCGCCAAGTCGGCAGTCGGTATGGTCAGGTCAGAGAGTCCCTGAATGTGATCACGCTCGTCGAGCAACCGAAAGCGGACCAAACTCGGTTTCTCTCTCAACCCGAAGCGCGTGTCGAACCACGAGCCGGGTTCGCCAACGACCGCTGCTGGAGGGAGGACCGCTTCGAGAAGGCCCGTGAGCAGCTGCCGATGATCTTCGATGAACTTGGTGTCGACCCCTTCGATCTCCAACTGACGCCGGTACAGCCCTGAGCGAGGGTGTTCGACGAACCATTTCAGGACAGCGAGGTGTCCTGCCCATCGGTCGGCGTGCTCGACGACCTTCATCGGGTGGTCGACGATCCACGCGTCGAGAGATGGGAACGCGGCGATCGTCTCTTCACGAAGCGCGCGAAAGCGTTCGGCCGCGCGCGTCTTCGCGATCATCCGAAGAGCGTCTGCCTCGGTTTGGATCAGGACCCGGCCCGGGAACTCGTTGCGACCGAGTTGGCGGTGGGCGACTTCTTCGAACTCGACGACGTATCCGTGGGCTTCGGCTCCGTCCTTCAGTGCGGCGATCCACTTTCGGACCTCTTCGAAGCGCGAGCCCGAGTCTTGAGTACTCGGCCGGCTGAGGCGCAGCAGCTTCGGGAAGAGCGCCTCGCCGGTGAGTGATGCTCGGAGAATCTCGCCGCGCTCCCAGAGGCGTTGAACCTGCGTGACCAGGTCTGCTGGCGTCGTCCAGTCGGCGGCCATCAGGATGCCCGTCGAGCCTTGTCTGCTCGGTAGGCCTCAATTGTCATCGTCAACAGCTTCGACCGCTCGCCGTCGGTGTTGGAGACGAAGCCGACGTTGGCGACGTACGGTTCGATGACGTGGATCTTCTGCAGTGGTGTGACGACGAGCAGCTGCAGGTTGAGCTTCTTGAAGAGTTCCAGGCCGTAGGTTGCCGAATCATCCGAGCCGCGCCCGAAGGCCTCGTCGATGACCACGAAGCGAAACGACCTGGACTTGCTCTCGCCCCACTCGAGGCCGAACTGGTACGCGAGGCTCGCGGCGAGCACCGTGTAGGCCAGCTTCTCCTTCTGGCCGCCCGATTTGCCGCCGGAGTCCGTGTAGTGCTCGTGCTCCTTGTCGTCTTCTGCCCATCGCTCCGAGGCCGAGAACGAGAACCAGTTGCGCACGTCGGTCACTTTCCGAGTCCACTTCTGGTCGATGTCCGTGCTCCCTTCGCGGCCACGGAATCGCTCGATGATTTTCTTCACCTGAAGGAATTTCGTCTCTGAGTAAGCCTCGTCGCTCGAGCCAGTAAGCGTGCCCTCGGTGCAAGCCCGGAGGTCCGTGTCCGTCCGCCCGACTGCGCCCAGTTCGCGCGCGCGTGAGGCCGTCGGGCGTGGCAGGCCCGACCGATGGACCTAAAGAGGAGGAAGTCGGGCTGGAAGCAGTGGACGGCAGACGAGGCGCGCGAGGCGTTGAAAGCCTGGAAGGCGAGCGGGCGCTCGAGGAGCGCGTTCGCGAGGAGGGCGGGCGTCAGCGCGCAGCGGTTGAGTTGGTGGGAGCGGCGGCTGGGTGACTGGAGGGACACCGGGCCGGCGGGACTGAAGCTCGTGCCGGTCGTCACGACGCCGCTGGTGGGGAGAGACGAGGTACGGGGCGGCGCACTGGTGACGATGCGCCTTCCGGGCGGCGTGGAGCTGGAGTTCGACGTCACGCACGTCGCGGCGGAGTGGGTAGCGACGGTCGCGCGCGCAGTGGCAGGAGGGCGGTAGGTGCTGCTGCTGTCGAGGGCAGTGCACGTGTACGTGGCGACGGCGCCGTGCAACCTGAAGAAGTCCTTCGAGGGGCTCTCCAACGAGGTGCGG